>CALDBJ010000077.1 GCA_937937835.1 uncultured Collinsella sp. | reverse complement strand
GGCTTGTGGGACGGGCGGGGGTCGGTCCGTGGTAGACTATCGAACCCGACTTCCGAGAATAAAATGCAAAAGTGGTGCTAAGACACTCCGTCTTGAGTTGCCTCGAAGTCGAGCTTCGTGTTCAAAATTGCATCAACTTCGCTCTTTTTCAGGTAGTAGTTGCCCAGCGGCTGACCGCTCAGCCGCTCGAGTTCGTCGAGGAGCGAGGAAGAGCGTGACAGATTCACATACTTGCGCGGCGAGGCTTCCACTACCCTGAACCCGCGCGCAAACGCCACGATCTCTTCTGAGCTGTACCTGTTGCCGAGCACCTTCACCTGTAAAAGGCGCAGCAGTAGCACCGCGATATAGCATACGAGGAAGTGCCCTTTGATGCTGTTTGGTTTCTGCAAGTACACCGGTCGTGCGTCCAGCTGCGACTTCATCACGCGGAACGATTCCTCGATGCGCCACAGATTGTGGTACGCATCGTAGATTTCACTTGCCGGCATATTGACCTCTGAGGTCACAATCATGTTGTAGCCTGCGAGCGACCGCGCCCGCTCGATTGCCTCGCGGTTGAGCGAGCAGGCTACCTGCATGCCGTCGGGTACCTCGCCGTCGGCGTCGACTGCGGTGAAGGTCACGTATCTGGCGCTGTCGCCGTACTCGGACTTCTTCGCCGCGGCAAGGCGCAATGACCTCGCCTTCTCAATCTGCCGGTTTATCTCGGCGAGCTGCTTTTTGGCGAGCTTGGGGCTGTAGGTGGCCACGCGCTTCTCGGGCAGCGCCACCGCTCTTTTCTTGCCGTTCTCGCTGTTGACCTTGTACTCGAAGTCGCCGACGACCTTCTTGTAGCTGTAGCGCGCTTGGCCGTCGACCCCTGCGACATCGACCCAGCCCTCGTCGGAGAGGACCCATGCGAGCTCCGCTCTTGGCAATTGCTTGACGGACTTGGAGAAGATGTAGCCGTCTCCCGACAGCACGGCATCGGCGACGTTGTCCGCGCAGTTCAAGCCTTTGTCGGCCACGCGTACGACCTTGCCGGTCACGCCCGCGCGCCGTCTCATCTCGTCGATCGCCCGCTTCAAGACGGGCTTTTCGCTTTCGTTGCCGGGGTATATTCTCATACCTAAGGGCACGCAGTCAGCGTCGAGCAAGAGGCCCATGCCGACGATCGGATCGGCCCTCCTCTCCTTGGATGGCCCCTTGCGGCGAAGCTCGTCTTCGCGGTCGATCTCGAAGTAGAAGTTCGTGCAGTCGAAGTACGTACGCGAGGTTTCGCGCGGCCACACGTCGGCGATGGCATGGTTGTAGGCCTCGATGACCTTGGGATACTCGGCTCCTAGAAACCCCATGCCGTCGTAGAGCTGGTCGAGGGAGAAGCCTTCGCTGCCGAACATGGAGGGCAGTACGTCGCGGAAGGTCCTTCGCTTGGAGCAAGGGGCGCACAGGCGCGCGTAGACGAGCTCGGAGAGCAGGTCTGAAACGGAAAAGCGCAGCCCGCCTGCAAGCTGCAGGTACCTCAGGTCGCCGAGCGCGCCCAGGCGCGCGTCAAGCGCTTTGAAGGGGAAGTGGCCGAGCATGCGCTCGGGGGTGGACCCGCCGACGCGCCTTGCCCGCTCCTCGATTTTTCTTGCTCTGCGCTCGGCATTCATTGAATCTACCTTGGCTTTGAAGTGCGCGACGGGGTCGGCGATACCGGCTTGCCTGAGCTCATGCTCATAGCCCAAAGCCTCGACTGAGCGGTGTGCCGTCTGCCTCCTGGCGGGGTCGTAGAAGCTCTCGTAGATCTGGAGGTAGAGCCCTTTCTTGTTGGTCGATTTCTTCAGGAAGTACGCCATGTTGCCCCCATGTTCGTCGTAGCACCATAGCACCATTTTACAATGATAACAAGAAGAACTTTGTCAAATCCGCCCCAAAACGCAAAAAACCAGCTCGGCGGCTGGTTTCGAGGTGAAAAGGTGGTCTCTGGTTCTAAAGAGTTCTGGTGCTAAATCCTAAAGACGGGAGGCTGTCTGCCACGATTCGCGCCGTCCCAAAAAGACTGGTTTGTGGTGCGATGCGGCTTGTGGGACGGGCGGGGGTCGGTCCGTGGTAGACTATCGAACAACGTTTATTAATCGCGCGGTATCGTTGCCGCGAGAAGGGGTTGCGCCATGCAGGAGCTTGAGGATCGTATTCGCCATGACGGCATCGTAAAGGCCGGTAACGTCCTTAAGGTTGATGCCTTCCTCAACCACCAATGCGACGTTGAGCTGTTCGACCACATGGGCGCCGAGTGGGCCCGTCTGTTCGAGGGTGTCGAGATCAACAAGATCCTGACGATTGAGGCTTCGGGCATTGGCATGGCTTGCATCGCGGCTCAGCATTTTGGCGGCGTGCCGGTGGTCTTTGCCAAGAAGGCGCAGTCCATCAACCTCGACGGCGAGCAGTATGCCACGACCATCTACTCCTTTACCAAGCAGAAGGAGTACCCGGTCATTGTGGGTAAGCGCTTCCTGTCCGAGGGCGACAAGGTCCTGATCATCGACGACTTCCTGGCCAACGGCTGCGCGCTTGAGGGCCTTATTAAGATCTGCGAGGCTGCGGGCGCCGAAGTTGCCGGCATTGGCATCGCCGTTGAGAAGGGCTTCCAGGGCGGCGGCGATAAGCTCCGTAAGCGCGGCTTCCGCGTTGAGAGCCTGGCACGTATTGCCGATATGGACTGCGAGAACGGCGAGATCACCTTCGCCTAAGCGCGCAACACAAGCGATTGGTATGCGATGTGACAAAGGGACTGTCCCTTTGTCACATTTTTTGTATGAGGGGAGGTGTTGATATGGATGAGAATAAGATGGGATGGCGCGAGTATGCGCGCTATGCCGAGATGTCGGCCGAGGAGTTGGCGCGCGATTGCGAGGTGCAGGTGTTTCGCGCGACGGGTCCGGGCGGACAGGGCGTGAACACGACGGACTCGGCGGTACGCATGAAACATATCCCTTCGGGGATTGTCGTGATGGCGCGCGAGAGCCGCAGTCAGTTCCAAAACCGTAGCAGCTGCCTACGTAAGCTGCGCGCTGAGCTTGAGCGTCGCGGGCGTCCGCCGCGCCGCCGCGTCAAGACCAAAGTGCCACAGCGATCGCGCCAGCGCAGGCTCAGCGACAAACACTTCAACGCCATTAAAAAGGCCAACCGTCGCAAGCCGGGCAGCGACGAATAGCCTACTCATAAGTTGCGGTGAAATAGGGACTGTTTTGCGGCTTTAGCTGCATAAACAGTCCCTATTTCACCGCAACTTAGGTGGGGTTAGCGGGTGGGGTGCCAGACCTCGAGGGCGCCGGCGAGGATGTCGACCTCGATGCGTGAGGCGACAACGGGCTCGCCGTCGGCTTGGATGGGATAGTCGGGCTCCTCAAAGGTAAGCTCGGCATGGCGGCAGCGGCGCATGCGAACCGGCGGCAACTTGGTATGGTGGCCGTCCTTGGCCGAAAGGAACATAGGCAGGGCAACCGCGCGAGGGACGGGGCCGCAGGCGTAGCAGACGTCGAGTGTGCCGTCACAGGGGTCGGCGTCGGGACAGATGCGATAGCCCGAGCCATAGGTAGGACCCAGCTGAATCGCCATGATGATCGCCCTCACGCGCTCGGCGGGCGCCTCGTCAAAGCTGACTGTCATGGGGTAGTTGCGATAGCGTAGGCCAAACTGCTCAAGTCCCGAGAGGGTGTAGAGTGGCGCGCCCGTCAAGCCGGTCTTTTTGCGCAGCTCGGTGGTGCCAAGGCCGATGGCGGCATCGATGCCGACCGAAAGCGTTTGGTCGTAGTACTCGACGATCGCCTCGCCGCTGCCGCTTGCGGGGTTCCATGAGCGAATCCGCCCGATGTCCTGACGCTGCGGCTCACAGGTGAGCAGTGCACCAAAATCCTTGCCGGAGAAATCATCGATACCGAGCGTTTGGGCAAAATCGTTGCCGGAGCCTACGGGCAGGACGGCAAGGGCGGGACGGACCGCCTCATCCTGCGTCATAAGCCCGTTGACGACCTCGTGGATCACGCCGTCGCCGCCAAGGGCGATAACGGTGCGATAGCCCGTTGCCTGGGCGGCTAGCTCCTTGGCGTGCCCCATGCGCTCGGTCAGCACCAGGTCAAACTGGGATGCGCGTGCAGTCATGTCCAAAAAGCGCTGCAGGCGCTCGGCAACTTCGTGCGCCGCACCCGACTGGGCGGCTGGGTTGGCGATGATGAGCGTGCGACCAAAATCAGTTGCGTGCATGGGGCGACTCCCGGCGTATGACGTGACGGTGCGGTCGCGCTCAGGTCGAATTGCCCCCGATTGTGGCTGCACGGCGAATACTTACGTCTACTCTATCAGGTCGTTGTGGCGCTCGATAGCATCCGCTACCGTACCGCCCTCATCCACAATAAGCGAACGGCGCTTGGGCGAGATAATGCGCTGGGCGGGGTACACGCCGCGGTGACCGGCGGTTAGGTAGCTGATAAAGGCCACGATGACAAAGAACCCGGCTGCCGTGCCGTGGAACAGGTCGATGGCCATCATACAGGTGGTGATGGGCACGTTAAGGCCGGCGCAGAACACACCGAGCATGCCCAGCGCTGCCAGAAAGCTGGGATCGATTCCGACGAGGCAACCTATCCAGCCGCCGAGCGCCGCACCGATGCCAAACAGGGGCGTGACCTCGCCGCCTTGGAAGCCCGCGCCCAGGGTAAGCGCTGTGACGACCAACTTGATGGCTGCGTCCGCCAGGGTGGTGTTGCCGGCAAATCCGGCGCCGGAAAGCCACGTGGAAAGGCCGGCGTAGTTCCAGGCGTCGAGGAGGGCATAGGCGGCCAAAACCACGAGTGCGCCGATGAGTGCGCGAACGAGGTAATTGGTGATAAAGCGACCGTAGAGGCTCTTGACGGTTCGAACCGACCAGGCAAAGAGGCGTGCCGTCAGACCGAAGATAATTGCGCTGATAACAACGATGACGACCGTTTTGGGCGTCATAGCGGGAACGCTGGCGATGACATTCGCTTCGTACTCGGTACCCAGGGCGAGTGATGTAAAGTAGCCGGTAAACGAGGCGACCAGGCAGTAGATGCCCGCGGTGTAGTCGATCTTGCCGATAAAGCACATCTCCATGCCAAAGAAAGCCCCGGCAAGGGGCGAGCCGAATACGGCGCCAAAGGCCGACGAGATGCCGGCGAGCATGAGGTCGTGGTGGTCATGCTTTTTGAGGTGGGCGAGGCTCGAGATGTTGCTGGCGATGGTGCCGCCAATCTGCACCGCAGCTCCCTCGCGACCGGCCGATCCGCCCGTTAGGTGCGTGAGCGTGGAGCAGACGAAGGTGAGGACGGCCATGCGCATATGGATGAGGCGGGTGCCCAGAGCGGAGTCGATGACCAGGTTGTTACCGCGTTTGGCGGCGAGACCGTGGTTCTTGTAGACCCACGCGGTGGCCATGCCCACAACGGGAAGCAAGGCGTAGACCCACGCATGGCGCTCGCGATAGTCGGTCGCGATATTCAACGAGGCCAAAAACGCCCAAGCGGCAACGCCCATGGCGAGCGAGACGATGACGACGAGTGCGAGCAACTTGGCGCTCGCGAGTAGGTTGCGGGCGTTGCGGCGCGTGTCGGCAGCCAAGAGATGCTCAGAGCGGGTGAGCTGATGCCTGCCTGCCGCGATGACGTCGTTCAGGGAGAAAAAACCGCCTTCGTCGAGCGGCTGGGAATGATCCTGCGCCTCGTTTGCGCTTTCGGGTTTGTCGTTATGAGCCATACGTTCCTCTTTTAGGTTGCAACGCAAGCATTATAAAACGCGGTAAACGCGACGAGCCGGTGGGTTGGTTTCCATTCTGTTTCGCGGCCTGCAACCGACAGGTGTATTTGCGGGTGCAGGCCGAGTCGCGGTCGTGCGTCGGGGGATTATACTGAGACAAGCATAAAGAATCGGCGCCCCTGTTGTGCGCCGTGGCATTAAGAGGTGCATATGGCAGAGAAACTCATTCCGCTGGAGGACGCGCAGTCGATTGTTCTGTCGCACGTTGCTCCGACCGATCTCGTCGAGATTCCCGTGTGGCAGGCCGCCGGTCTTCCCTTGGCCGAGGACGCGGTGGCCGATATCGACATCTCGCCGTTTGCCAACAGCGCCATGGACGGGTATGCCGTGCGCGCAGCCGATCTTGCTGCGGCCGCCGGTGACACTCCGGTGACGCTCTCCGTCGTAGGACACGAGGCCGCGGGCCATGTCTTTGAGGGCACAATCGGCGCGGGCGAGACCGTCCGCATCATGACGGGCGCGCCGGTGCCCGAAGGTGCCGATGCCGTGGTGAAGTACGAGATCGTCGACGTACTCGATGGCGACGGCAACGAGGGCTCGCACGTTCGCTTCTCGGCGCCTGCCAAGGTAGGGGAGAACGTTCGCTCTGCCGCCGAGGAGGCCCATGCCGGCGATGTTGTGATGCATGCCGGCGAGGTCGTGGCTCCGGCCGGCGCCGGCCTGCTGGCAAGCGCCGGTTACGCGAGCGTGAAGGTCCATGCCGCTCCGCGCGTGGGCATTATCTCGCTGGGCACGGAGCTGGTCGCGCCGGGTGAGCTGCCGGCGCGCGGGCAGATTCGCGATTCCAACTCCTCGGCGCTGATGGCCGAGGCGCTCGATGCCGGCGCCGAGCCCGTGTTCTACGGTATTGCGCCCGACGATGAGCAGGCGATTGGCGAGCTGGTGCATCGCGCCACGCGAGAGTGCGATTTTGTCATTACGAGCGGCGGCGCCTCGGCGGGCGATTACGACTACGTGACGGCGCTCGTCCGGCGCGAGGGCGTGGTGCTGTTCGATCGCATCTCGATGCGTCCGGGCAAGGCCATCACGTTTGGCTTGCTCGGGGGCAAGCCCTACCTAGGGCTTTCAGGCAATCCGGCCGCGGCGTATGTGGGCTTTGAGATGCTCGCCCGTCCGGCGATTCGCAAGATGCGCGGCTTTGCCGAGGGCGTGCGTCCCGCGCAGCAGGCGACGCTCACGCACGGCGTGAAAAAGCGCCAGGACCGACGCTTCTTCGATCGCGCCACGGTTTTGCGCGACCCCGAGACCAGTGAGCTGTTGGTGACCGAGGCCAAGACGCAGAATTCGGCGCTGCTCGGCACGATGCAGCGGTCCAACTGCCTGCTGCGTATTGACGAAGGACCGTGCGAGCTCAAGGCGGGCGACGTCGTGGATGTCGTGCGTGTCGACCTGCCCGAGGGCACGGTGTTGTAGGAGGAAGACTATGGAGTTGAAGATTTCGATCGTGACGTGCTCGGATACGCGCGATCTTGCTCAGGACGAGGCTGGAGCCGCACTCGAGGAACTTATCGAGGCGCAGGGCTGGACGGTCGTCTCGCATGTGGTCGTGCGCGACGACGCCAGCGAGATCGGTGATGCCATTGTGGAAGCTGCCGATGAGTGCCACGCCAATGTCGTGCTCACCTGTGGCGGCACGGGACTTTCGATGCGCGACGTGACGCCCGAGGCGACGCGTGCCGTCTGCGACCGCGATGTGCCGGGTATTGCAGAGGCAATCCGTGCGTACTCCATGACCAAGACGCGCCGCGCTATGCTCTCGCGCGCCGTGTGCATGCAGCGTGGGCATACGCTTGTCATCAACTTTCCGGGATCCACGAAAGCGGCCCGCGAAAGCTGGGAGGCCGTGAGCGATCAGCTGGAGCATGCGGCCCAAATGACGGCGGGCGGCGGACATACCAAATAAGCGGTTTACCTGCGGCGGGGCGACCTGAACGGCTGCTCCGCCTTTGTTTTCCGCCGAAGCGACGCCGAGGTGCACGGCAACTCGAAACTATATTCTCTAGCGAGAATAATTTCTCATTATCATTATTCGCGCTGAAGTATAATCTAGTAACAGAATAAAGCCCGCGGTGGGGTGCCCGGGTATAGCGTTCGAAAGGGTTGAACATGTTCGATATGGTTTCTCGCCGCGGTTTTGTCTCGCTTTCTGCTGCCGCTGCCGCCGGCCTTGGCCTTGCCGGCTGCTCGGGCAACAAGACGTCCGAGCCCGCTGGTTCCGATGCCGGCTCCGTCAAGGCCTCTTCCAAGAAGGAAACCGTCGAGCTGCAGGTCTTTGCCGCTAACTCCCTCGAGAAGGCCCTGCCCGAGGTTCAGGAGCTCTACACCGACCAAACCGGCACCACCTTTGCCGACACGCAGTTTAAGGCCTCCGGCGACCTCGTCGAGCAGATGAAGGCCGGCGCCACGGTCGACGTGCTCATCACCGCTTCCAAGGGCACCATGGATGACGCTGAGACCGCCGAGCTCGTCGACACCGACACCCGCGAGGACATGTTCGTCAACGATCTCGTGATCATTCGCGCCGAGGGCTCCGATACTAAGGTCGAGGCCATCGCCGACGTCGCGAATCTGGACGGTAAGATTGCCATCGGCGACGCCAAGACCGTCCCCGCCGGCAAGTACGCCAACCAGGCGCTGGCTTCCGTGGGCCTCTATACCGGTACCGAGGGCGACGACGGCGAGTACGCGCCCGAGCTCGCCGACAAGGTAGCCCTGGCCGACAAGGTCGGCACCGCTGCGTCTTACGTCTCTACAGGCGACTGCGTGGCGGGTTTTGTCTACAGCTCCGATATCTTCCGCTACGACGGCATCGAGGAGGCCTTCGTGTGCCCCGAGGACTCGCACAAGCCCATCGTGTATCCCGGCGCTGTCGCCGATAGCTCCGAGCATGCCGACGAGGCCAAGGCGTTCATCGACTTCTGCCTGACCAACAAGAAAGCCCAGAAGATTTGGGCCAAGTACGGCTTTGAGCTTTCCGAGTAGTGCGAAAGGGCACTGTATAACGATATTCTTGAGGGCGGGCGTTCTTGCGATCGCCTGTCCTTTTTGATTGAACCGGCGTGCCTGCGCGCCGTTGCCCTGTGTTTGAGGAGTCGCCCGTGTCAAGGAAAACGATTCGCCTGCTCGCCGCGCTGGCAGCGGTTCTCTTTGCGTTTACCTCGCTGCCTGGGGCTGCCTGTGCCGAGGCTCTCTTTACCACCGCCGATGGGTGCCAGGCGACCGAGGACTCCGCGCTTATCGATGGCGTCGAGTTTGGCCTCAACGCGTTTGAGCGCAATGCCAAGGGCACGGCACGCTCGTTTGCAGGTCAGCCCGAGGGCTATCGATTTCCCATCTACAAAAAGACGACGCTTGTGACGGTGACGACGCCTTCGAACATCGTGGTGTGGGTTGATGCACACGCCGCTAAGGACGCGGGGCTCGACATTACAAACGCCTCTGACCAAAAGGCGCTTAAGAAGATGCTCACGGGGCTCGATAAGTCTCACTCCATGGGCGGAGCGCTGCTGGAGGACTCCAGGCTTGAGTGGGTGTTTACCTCGGACAACGAACTTGTGCAGGGCGATTATCGCTATCAGTTTAAGGTGAAGGGCGAAGACGGCGATTGCTACACGGTGGTGAATGCCGCCGAGGCCGCGAACGCCGAGCTTGATCTGGGTGGCGGAGCCCTGTGGAGCGACAACGCCGCCTTAGTGCCGTATGCGAGCGTCTCGACGACGGAGCCACCTTCGCTGGCGGAGTGCGCCCAGACGTTTTTTGGCGGCATCGACTACCGTCCGTTTTGGGTTTCTATCAAAACGAGCGGCCTTGCCCTGCTGATCTCCTTTGCGCTGGGCCTGTTCGCCGCGTGGAAGACTATGGGTACCTCGAGTCGCATCAAGGGCCTGCTCGATTCGGTCTTTACGATTCCTATGGTGCTGCCACCCACGGTCTGCGGCTTTTTGCTGCTTATGCTATTTGGTCGATCGACCGGGGTGGGCCAGTGGCTTATCGCGCACGGCATCTCGATCGTCTTTACGTGGCCCGCGGCGGTCATTTCGGCCGTCGTCGTGTCGTTTCCGCTGGTTTACCGCACGGCGCTCGGAGCCTTCGAGAGTCTTGACGCGCAGATGCTCGACGCCGCGCGAACCCTGGGATGGTCCGAGCGTCGCATCTTTGCCAAGCTCATGATGCCGCTTGGCTGGCCCTCGATTGCCGCCGGCACGGTGCTCGCCTTTGCCCGCGCGATGGGCGAGTTTGGCTGCACCCTGTTCTTTGCGGGCAACTACGCCGGTATTACGCAGACCATTCCCATTGCGATTTACTTTGAGTGGATGGGCGGCAATACGTCGGTGGCCCTCTTTTGGGTCGTAGTCGTAATCGCGTTCAGCTTCCTGGTCATTCTGTTCATCAATATGTACACGGCGCATTCGCAAAAGTATCGCGAACGTGGCCTTTCCCGTGCGGAGCGCAAACAGGCCAAAGGTCTCGCCGGACAGGGCGATTCGCTCGACCCAGTCGGCGGCGATGCGCTGCGTATCGATCGCGAGGCGCTGGCCGAGCTCATGCGTGATGATGCGGCGCCGCGGGGAGGTCGATAAGCTATGTCGCTCGTTTTGGATATTAAGAAACGTTATCCCGGGTTTGTGCTCGACATGCAGCTTGAGGCCGGCGAGGAGCGCGTGGCCCTGCTGGGCGCCTCGGGTTGCGGCAAGAGCTGTACGCTGCGCTGCATCGCCGGTGTGGAGACGCCCGACGAGGGTAAGATCGTTGTCAACGGCGTGACCTTTTTTGACTCGGCGGCGGGCATCAACCTGTCGCCTCAGGAGCGAAAATGCGCCCTGTTGTTCCAAAACTATCAGTTGTTTCCCAACATGACGGTGGCCGATAACGTATGCGCCGGTGTAAAGGGCGCGGGAGACGCCGCGGCGCGCAAAAGGTTGGCCGAGCGCTATCTGGGCATTTTCGGTCTGGCCGATTTTGCCGACCGCTACCCCGCGCGACTCTCGGGCGGTCAGCAACAACGTGTGGCGCTTGCCCGCATGGTGGCGGCGCATCCGGGCATCTTTATGTTCGACGAGCCCATGAGCGCACTCGATTCCTATCTTAAGAGCGCCCTCGAACAGAACATGCTCGACCTGTTCGATGTATGCAACCGTACCGTACTCTACGTGAGCCACGACATCGACGAGGCGTGCCGCCTCTGCCAGCGTATCTGCGTGATGCACGACGGGCATGTTGAGGAGGTCGGCTCCATCGAGGACGTGGTCCGCCGTCCGCAGACGCTGGCGGCGCTGCGCCTGACGGGCTGCAAGAACACAAGCCGCGCGCGCAAGATCGGCGACGAAGAAGTCGAGGCCCTTGACTGGGGCATGACCTTTAACGTGGGTCGCGAGGTCCCCGATAATGTGGCGTACCTCGGTATTCGTGCGAGCTACTTCCATGTGGACAACCGTGCCGAGCGGGGTCGCAACAGCTATGACCTGCATGTGGCCCGTGTGAGCGATTCGCGCTTTGAGCGCCTGGTGCTGCTGGACGTGCCGCGTGCTGATGCGCCCACGCGTCTGCAGTGGAAGGTCAACAAGGTGGGCATGCCTGTCGATGAGCTGCCGCAAGCAGGCGAGACACTGCGCATGCACTTCGATGCGAGTAAGATCCGTTTGGTTTGTCGATAGCGCCGGGTAATGCTGTCGGGGATATAAGCCTTGTCGGCTTTATCTTGCCGCGCGCCGAACGATGGATAACAAACTCTTATCAATTAAGATAATTATTTATTAAACGACGGTACACGACGCTGTCGTACGAATGTCAACGGTGTTCGCTTAGTCGATGACCGTTGATATAGTTGACATCAACTTGTAAAGGAGGGTGCGCACATGCCGCAGACGACATACATTCGCCGCGTTGCGGCGCGCGCCCTGTATATGGCTCGGAGCCGCATATGAGCAGGTATGTTCACGGCTCCGGGAGAGACGACGCACAACTAAATAATCAGCTGCAAAGCAGGTTCCCCAAAATTCCGGGTTTTCGCGCGGCTGGGTTTTCGCCACCCACCGTGCAGCAATACCGTAGCTATCCGTTTTTGGTTCGAGAGGGGAACCGTCATGACTGAAGAATTCGATTTCCATCCGATGTGGGAGAGCCTCGGCATGAATCTTGCCGACCACGACATGCTGCTGGGCGCCGTGGGCCAGATGTACGGCGATATGTTCCTGACGCAGAACAATCGCCCCAAGTCCACGTCCTACCTGGATTTTGTCGCCACCAACATCCACAGCGGCCGTATTAAGGAGATGCTCGACAAGAAGGAGGCCGGCGAGGCCACCAAGATCGTGGGCTCGTTCTGCGTGTACGTGCCCGAGGAGATCGTGCTTGCCTGTGACGGCATTCCCGTGGGCCTGTGCTCGGGTGCCGATTGGGCAACCGATAAGGTCGAGGAGCACCTGCCGCGCAACACCTGCCCGCTTATCAAGAGCTTTGCCGGCTTTAAGCTGGGCGAGGTCTGCCCTTACATTGAGTCGAGTGACCTGGTGGTGGGCGAGAACACCTGCGATGGCAAGAAGAAGGCCTACGAGTTTTTTGCCACGCAAAAGAACATGTACGTTATGGATATTCCCAACGTGCACGACGAGTCGACGCTCGTGACTTGGAAGGCCGAGGTCAAAAAGCTCGCCGCCAAGATCGAGGAAGAGTGTGGCGTCAAGATTACGCCCGAGCGCCTGAAGGCCGCCATCCACGCCGTCAATGAGAAGCGCCGCGCCCTGCAGCGTCTCGCTGCCACGCGCGCTGCCGATCCGGCGCCCATCAGCGGTCTCGACAGCCTGCTGACCGTTCAGGCTGCCTTTATGGACGACACGCCGCGCTTGACCGGCGCCATCAACGACATGGCCGCCGAGTGCGAGCAGCGCGTTGAAGCCGGCGAGGGCGTGGCGCCCAAGGGCACCAAGCGCATCCTGTACACCGGTACGCCCATGGCCGTGCCCAACTGGAAGCTGTTCAACCTCATCGAGAAGGCCGGTGGCGTCGTGGTGGGCGAGGAGTCCTGCACGGGCTCGCGCTACTACAAGGACCTGGTCGACGAGTCCGGCGAGACGGTCGACGAGATGCTCGACGCTATCGCCGAGCGCTACTTTAAGATCAACTGCGCTGTTTTTACGCCCAACGAGCAACGTATGAAGGACATTGTCCAGATGGCCAAGGACCTGCATGCCGACGGTATCGTCGACGTGGCCCTGCAGTTCTGCACGCTCTACGAGATGGAGTCGTTTGCCGTGGAGAAGGCCGCCGAGGAGGCAGGCATTCCGTTTATGCACATCACCACCGACTACGCCGGCGAGGATGCAGGCCAACTGCAAACCAGGATCGAGGCTTTCTTGGAAACCATTTAGGGCTATCCGTCTCGGCGGCTTCCCCAGGCACCCGATCTTGCCGTTCTAACTGTAGCTTGCGTACCAAAGTACGCGGCGCTCCTCTTTCACGGCAACCTCGAGCACCTGGGAAAGCCGTTTCCTTGGTTGGTTAAAAGGTTTGTTAAGGAGCTATATGTCGGAATATATTGAGCAGCCGTTGCCGTCCACGTTTGAGGAGTTCAACGAGCAGCGCAAGGCCGCGTTTATTCGCGTTAAGGATTATAAGCAGGCCGGCAATCGCCTGGTCGGCTTTTTGTGCAGCTATACGCCGCTCGAGATTATCGATGCCGCGGGGGCTGCGAGCGTGGCGCTGTGTGGCACGTCCGACGAGGTGATTCCCGAGGCCGAGAAGGTGCTGCCGGCAAACCTCTGCCCGCTCATCAAGTCGACGTACGGTTTTGCCTATTCGCAAAAGTGCCCGTTTACGTACTTTAGCGACATGATCATCGGCGAGACCACCTGCGACGGCAAGAAGAAGATGTACGAGCTACTCAACGAGCTCAAGCGCACGCACATTCTGCACCTGCCGCAGGGTCGCGATCGCGCCTACGAGCGTGAAGGCTGGTACGAGGAGTGCCGCCTGCTCAAGGAGGAGCTCGAGAACTTCTACGGTATTACGATTACTGATGACGACCTGCGCGCCGCCGTCCGTCGTCGCAATCGCCTGCGTGCTGCCCAGCTCGAGATGTTTGCGCTGCAGGCCAACCAGCCGGCGGCCATGAGCGGCGTCGACCTGATGAGCACTATGTTTGCCGGTACGTTCAGCTTTGATATTGAGGCCTATACGCAGCAGCTGGAGCAAAAGGTTGCCAAGCTGCGCGAGGCCTACGACGCGGGCGAGCGCCCGGTTGCGGCGGATGCTAAGCGCATTCTGATCACCGGTTGCCCGGTGGGCGGTGTGATCAACAAGATCGGCCGCACCATCGAGTCCAACGGCGGTGTGGTCGTGTGCATGGACGACTGCTCGGGCGAGCGCACGGCGACCATGATGATCGACCCGGAGGCTCCCGACATCCTGCGCGCCATCGCCGACCGCTACCTGGATATCAACTGTTCGGTCATGACGCCCAACGACGGTCGTATGGAAAATACGCTGGCCATGTGCGAGAAGTACCACGTCGATGGCGTGGTAGAGAGCGTGTTACAGGCCTGCCACACCTTCAACGTTGAGAGCGCGCGCATGCAGGAGGCCGTCGAGGGTGCGGGTATTCCGTACATGAAGATCGAGACCGACTACAGCAACGGCGACATGGGCCAGATTGAGACCCGCATCGCCGCCTTTATCGAGACCCTGTAGCTTCCTCAGGCACCGGATCTTGCTCCTCAAACCGTCGCTTGCGTACCCATAGTACGCTGCGCTCCTCTTTCGGGGCAATCTCCGGCACCTGAGAAACCTAGAGCTAAGGCGCCTGAACGCGCCGCTACCTTTGATGTTTAGATTGGGAGAGAGCCATGATAGGGATCGGGATCGATATCGGGTCTACGGCGGCTAAGACTGCCGTGGTCGACGGGGAGGGTTCGGTGGCGTGGACGTGCGTGCAGCCAACCGGGTTCTCCTCGGTCGATGCTTCCGAGCGGCTGCGCGAGGCACTGGCAGCGGCCGGCTATGACGTGACGGGCGACGATGTTCGCGTGGTCGCGACTGGCTACGGTCGTGTCGCCGTGCCCTATGCGCACAAGGTCGTGACCGAGATTACCTGCCACGGCACCGGTGCCGTGCGCCTGTTTGGCGATCACGGCACGGTGATTGACGTGGGCGGCCAGGACACCAAGGTCATTCAGCTTAAAAGTGGCCGCGTGGCCAAGTTTGCCATGAACGACAAGTGCGCCGCCGGCACGGGGCGCTTCTTGGAGATCATGGCCGACCGCCTGGGCATTTCCCAGCAGCAGATGGCCGACCTAGCGCGTTCCGGCGAGCCCACCAAGATCAGCAGCATGTGCACGGTGTTTGCCGAAAGCGAGGTTATCAGCCTGATCGGTCGCGGTGAGCCGCGCGAGAACATTGCGCGTGGCGTGATCGAGAGTGTCGTGTCGCGCGTTGCCACTATGGCCGGGCAGGCCGCGGGCGCCCCGTACTACCTGACCGGTGGCCTGTGCGAGAACGCCTTCGTGGTGGAGCGGTTGGGCGAGCTACTGGGGTCGCCGGTGACCACCTCGCCCCAGGCTCGCTTTGCCGGAGCGATCGGCGCGGCGATTCGCGCACAGGCACTAGGGTGATGTATCGGCCGTGGAAGCGCGTTCATGCGTATACTGGGAAGCATTGTTTGTGTTTGAGGGGAGGTATCGATGACAGGCGATCAGATGAGGCTCACGTCCATGACGGCCGCGAGCGGTTGAGCCGCTAAGTTGGCCCCCGGAGCCCTCGCCCAGGTCCTGGGCGATTTACCCAATGTGCATAACGACAACTTGCTCGTGGGGTTCGATACCTCCGACGATGCGAGCGTCTTCCGCGTAGGGGAGAACCTGGGACTCGTGCAGTCCATCGACTTCTTCCCACCGATGGTCGACGACCCGTTTCTGTTTGGCCAGATCGCCGCGGCAAACTCACTGTCGGACATCTACGCCATGGGCGGGCGGCCGAGCCATGCCATGAACCTGCTGTGCATTCCCAGTTGCTTGGGTGTCGAGGTTGCCGGTCAGATTCTGGCGGGCGGCGCCGACAAGTGCGTCGAGGCGGGTTGCTCCATCGCGGGCGGCCACACCATCAACGACGACGAGCCTAAGTACGGCTTGTCCGTGAGCGGCTTTGTCGCGCTTGACCGTATGCTCGCCAACAGCGGCGCGCGCGCGGGCGATGCGTTACTGCTGACCAAGGCGATCGGCTCGGGCATCATCACCACGGCCATTAAGGGCGAGCTCATCGAGCAGGACGAGGCCGCAGCCATGTTTGACTCGATGCGCACCCTCAACGAGGCGCCGATTCGTCTGTCCGAGGGACTTGAGCTTCACGGCTGCACCGATGTCACGGGCTTTGGCCTGATCGGGCACGCGTGCGAGATGGCCGAGGGCTCGGGCGTGCAGGTTGAGCTTGCGTCGGGAGCGGTGCCGCTCTTTGATCAAGTGCTCGACATGGCACGTCTGGGCATTATCCCTGCGGGCTCCTACCGCAACCAGGACTTCTTTGGCCCGCGTGTGGCTGCCGACGAAGACCTGGAGCCGGGCATGTTGGATGCGCTGTACGATCCGCAGACCTCGGGTGGTTTGCTCATCGCGGCGCCCGCGGCGGATGTAGATGAGCTTGCGCGTCGCCTGGATGCCGAGGGGTGCATCGCGGCCGTTGTCGGGCGCGTGTGCGAGGCGGAGCCGGGCGGTCCTGCCGTCCGCGTTGTTCGCTAGCCCGCACGTTTATGTAACTGTTTACCGTTCTCTAGAACGGTTCTTTCGAAAGGTATTTGCTATGTCTACCAAGATTGAAGTCAATGCCATGGGCGATGCCTGCCCGCTGCCCGTCGTCAAGACGCTTAAGGCACTCAAACAGCTTGATGGCGAGGGTGCCGTGGTGACCTCGGTCGACAACGAGACCGCCGTCAAGAACATCTCCAAGATGGCGCAGGAGAAGGGCTGCACGGCCTCGGTCGAGAAGGTTTCTGACGCCGAGTGGCACGTGACCGTGGCGACTTCTGGCGCCGTTGCCGTGGCCGATCCCGAGCAGGATGGCGCTGCCTTCTGTGATGCCAGCGCCGGCAAGGGCAAGCTCGTCATTTCCGTCTACACCGACTGCATGGGCCGCGGCGACGACGAGCTGGGCCACAAGCTCATGAAGGCCTTCATCTTTGCCGTGACGCAGCAGGAGGAGCTGCCCGCGACTATGCTGTTCTACAACGGCGGTGCCAAGCTCACCGTAGGGGGCTCGCCGGTGCTCGACGACCTGAAGGGCCTGGCCGAGCAGGGTGTCGAGATTCTCACCTGCGGTACCTGCCTGGACCACTATGGCATTAAAGACCAGCTTGCGGTGGGCGAGGTCACCAACATGTACGTGATCGTGGAGAAGATGGAGCAGGCCGTGCGCGTCGTGCGCCCGTAGCGTATTGGTTGGAGTTGCCATGAGGGAGAAGCGCCCGGCGCTTGTCATCACGTTTCCCACCACGGCGGCCGCCATGGGTTGCGAGTCCCTGTGCGTCGAGCGCGGCCTTCCCGGGCGAACGATTCCCGTGCCCGGGGAGGTCGCTGCCGGCTGCGGTCTGGCGTGGAAGGCGTTGCCTGTCGATGAGGAGCTGCTGCGCGGCGAACTCGCCGCGGCGGGCATTCCCACCGAGGGCTTTACCGTGATTGATATGTGGGAGGTCGTGCGATGATCTATCTGGATAACGCGGCGACGACCATGCACAAGCCGCAGACGGTCATCGATGCCGTGACGCAGGCGATGTGCTCGCTCGGCAATGCCGGGCGCGGCGCCACGTCGGGTGCCCTCGATGCCGCTCGTACGATTCACGCTTGCCGTGCCAAGCTCGCGCGCCTTTTGGGTTGCCCGAGGGCGGACCATGTGTGCTTTACACCCAACTCAACCGCGGCGCTCAACACCGTCATCAATGGCGTGATGCGCCCCGGCGACCGTGTGGTCACGACGGTGCTCGAGCACAACTCGGTGCTACGTCCGCTCAACCGTCTGGCGGCAGAGCGGGGTGTGACCGTTGAACATGCGGGCTGTGACGCGAGCGGCGTGCTCGACTACGACGAGCTCGAGCGGCTAGTCACGCCCGGTACGCGTGCTGTGGTGGTGACGCACGCCTCCAATGTGACCGGCAACGCGGTCGACATTGCGCGCGTGGCTGCCATCGCGCATGCGGCCGGTGCGCTTGTGATTGTTGATGCCTCGCAGTCTGCCGGCACGGCGAAGATTGACATGGATGCCATGGGCCTCGACGTCGTGTGCTTTACCGGCCACAAGGGACTGATGGGCCCGCAGGGCACCGGCGGTCTGGCCGTGGCGGAGGGCGTCGACGTGGCGCCCTGGGCCATGGGCGGCACCGGTGTACACAGCTTCGATGAGCTGCAACCACTGGAGTGGCCCACGCGCCTGGAGGCCGGTACGCTCAACGGCCATGGCATCGCGGGCCTTTCCGCTGGTCTCGACTTTATCGAGGCCCAGGGCGGGGTCGACGCGATTGCTGCCCAGGAGCGTGCGCTCGCTGATCGCTTCCTTGCTGGTGTGCGCGAGATTCCGGGGATTAAGCTCTACGGTGCGTTTGACCAGCCCGTGCGCTCGGCGATCGTCTCACTCAACGTGGGCGATATCGACTCTGCCGAGATCTCGGACGCGCTCATGCAAGGGTGGGGGATTGCGACGCGCCCCGGCGCCCATTGCGCTCCGCTCATGCACCGCGCGCTGGGGACCGAGCGCCAGGGTGTCGTTCGCTTCTCGTTTGGGTATTTCAACACGGACGAGGAAGTCGACACCGCGATTGATGCTCTGTGCGATTTAGCCTGCTAAAGCTGCTAGAGCGTATATACTTGCGGGACGGGTCTTTTGCCCGTCCCGTTTTTGTTTCGATTCGAAAGGTGCTCTCATGGCTTCATCCGCCCCGCGCGGTCTGCGCTCCGACCATGTCGTCACCGTCGGCATCGCCCTGTTCTCGATGCTCTTTGGCGCCGGCAACCTCATTATTCCGCCGCTGCTGGCGTTGCAGGCAGGTTCTGCCACGCCGGTCGCCATGCTCGGCTTTCTGATTGCCGCCATTGGCCTGCCCGTCATGGGATTTATCGCCGTCGCGCTTGCCGGAACGGCGCGCGAGCTTGCCGGCCGCGTGCACCCCAAGTTTGGTGAGTTCTTTGTTGCGGCGGTCTACCTGGCCATCGGCCCGTGCCTGGCCATTCCGCGCACAAGCTCTACGGCGTTCGAAATGCTGGTGCCGCTGCTACCTGAGAGCGTTTCGCTTGGCACGGCACGTCTGGTGTTTGCCATCGGGTTCTTCGTCGTCGCGTTTGCGCTCACGCTGCGCCCGGGTGTCATCACACGCGTACTCGGTCGCATTACGGGCCCCGCGCTCATTGCGCTCATCGTGCTGGTCGTGGGTGCCGCCGTGATCTCGCCGCTGGGACCGGCTGCCGCGCCTCAGGCTCCCTACGATGCCGGTGCTGCTGTGCAGGGCTTTCTGACCGGCTACCAGACCATGGACCTGCTCGCGTCGCTCGCCTTTGGAATTATCATCGCCGAGACCATCCACGAGTTGGGTGTTACCGATGACAAGCGCGTGGCCTTTGAGATTTCGCGCTCCGGTGTGATCGCCGGCGTGCTCATGGCCTTTATCTATTGCGGCTTGGCCCTTGCCGGCATGCAGCTCGGCACCGTGATGCCCGACGCTACCAATGGCGCCGCCATCCTTGCCCGCTCTGCCTCCATGCACTTTGGCCTTGCCGGCACGGTCGTGGTCTTCGCCATCTTCTTCCTCGCCTGCATGAACGTGTGTATTGGCCTTATCAGCTGCTGCTCGCGTTACTTCTGCGAGACGTATGTGGTCGAAGGGGGAGCGGAGGCCTCCGAGGAGGCCATGCGCCGTCCCTTTGCGATTCTCGCCTTTGTGTTCGCAGCGTTTTCGTGCGTGCTCTCCAATGTGGGCCTCGACGTGATTCTTATGTTCTCGGTGCCCATGCTCAACGCCTTGTATCCCGTTGCCATCGTGCTGGTACTGATGGGCCTGGTGCACGGCTTTTGCGACGCTCATCCGCAGGTGTGGGTGTGGGTCGGCGGCGTGGTTGCTGTGCAGAGCGTGATCACCTCGGTCCGCGATGCGTTCTTTGCGGGCGCGTGGCTGCCGTTCGATGCGCTGCCGCTTGCGGACATTGGAGCCGCGTGGGCGCCGGTTGCCGTGGTTGCCTTTGTGATCGGTCTGCTCCATAGTCGTTTTGTCGCACATTCGAGGAGCTAGGGTTTCTGCGCTTGCACAGGCGGGGAGTCTCCCCTATAATTTCCTTCGCTTTGGGACACGCAAGGTTTAGACCTTAGCTGCTCAACACCTTCGGGACGTGGCGCAGTTTGGTAGCGCGCCTGCTTTGGGAGCAGGATGTCGCAGGTTCAAATCCTGTCGTCCCGACCATATCTTGCGGGCGTAGTTCAATGGTAGAACCCCAGCCTTCCAAGCTGATGACGCGGGTTCGATTCCCGTCGCCCGCTCCATAGGATAGTTTTAACGGCTTTGGCTCTATTTGGTGCCAGAGCCGTTTTCATATACATGCCGGGGACCCCACATCCCCTCCTAAGTTGCGGTGAAATACGGACTGTTTTCCGGCTTTTATGGCCCATGTAGTCCGTATTTCACCGCAACTATTTGTAAGGTTGGATTTTGATGCCGTTGGGAGGGTCGTAGCGACCGTCTACCGAGAGTGGAAATATATTTTGAAGCTCTGACCTGCGACGTCAAGCTTTTGGTCAGCTTTTGGCAAGGCCTGCGGACGGAAGCATGCGATAGCGTAATGGCATTCTCTCCGCCGTGATGGTTATGGGGTTGGCCATGCTCGATAAAGGCAAACATTTTCCGCAGTCATATGCAAGAATGCTATTCTCGGCCGTTGGAATTCATCAAGATGGAC
>CALDBJ010000076.1 GCA_937937835.1 uncultured Collinsella sp. | reverse complement strand
GGCCGCGGCGGCCCGCGCTGCATGAGCATGCCCTTCTGGCGCGAGGACCTCTAAGGTCTTTCAGGACCCGTACAGGTCATAATACATACATCTAGCTGCCATTAGATGTCTCCCATTGGGGCGGTGCGGGTTTTCGCTCCGCCCCAATCTTGTATGAGGGACGTCAACACGATTGGATGACTGCTTTTGTAAGGAGCTTGGCCATGGACATCAAGACGATTGGCGTTGAGGAATGGCTCAACGTTTGGGAGAAAAGTGCCACGTGGGACATCGCCCAGTCGACGATCTCGTCGCTCACCATGGGCGAGCTGCGTGCGCTCGATGAGCAGGACGGCGCCACGTTCTACGAGCGCTTGGACCGCGAGAAGATGAACTACGGCTGGATCGAGGGCTCGCCGGAGTTTAAGGCCGTGGTTGCCAAGCTGTATCGTCGGGAGGTCAATCCCGACCACATTCTGCAGACCAATGGCTGCACGGGTGCGAACCTCAACGCCATCATGGCCGTGGTCGAGCCCGGCGACCACGTTATCGCCGAGTGGCCCACCTACGCGCCGCTCTACGAGATTCCGCGCACGCTGGGCGCCGAGGTCGAGTATTGGGAGCTTTGCGAGGAACTCGGCTGGAAGCCCGATATCGAGGAACTCAAGCGCTTGGTGCGCCCCAACACCAAGCTTATCTGCATAAACAACGCATCGAACCCCATTGGTACGGTGCTCGATACCGATATGCTCGGCCAGATTGCCGAGATCGCCCGTTCGGTGGGCGCCTACGTGCTGTGCGACGAGGTGTATCTGCCGCCCGAAAACACTGAGTCCTTTATGTCGATGGTCGACGTGTACGAGAGGGCCATTGTCACCAACTCGTTGTCGAAGACCTATTCGACGCCTGCGGCCCGCGTGGGCTGGGTCGTGGCCGACGAAGAGGTGTCCAACCGCATCCGTACCTATCGCGATTACACCATGATCTGCGGCGGTGTGTTCAACGACGCCTTGGCGACCTATGTGCTTGAGCACAAGGACAAGATCCTCGAGCGCAATCGCAAGATCGTGTTTGGCAACCGCGATATCGCGCAGGCTTGGATCGATACGCAGCATCGCGTTTCCTGGACGGCCCCACAGGGCGTGTCTACCTCGTTTATCCAGCTGGATATTCCCGAGGACGACGAGGAGTTCTGCAAGCGCCTGCTGTCCGAGAGGGGAGTGCTGCTGGTACCCGGCAGCCGCTTTGAGCTTCCCTGTGGCACACGCCTGGGCTACTGCGCGAGCGAGGACGTTCTGCGCGAGGGCCTGAGGCTTTTGGGCGAGGCGCTGGCGGAGTTTGATCGCTAGGATTCCGATGATCTTCGAGGGCGTTATCTAAATTGGCCGAAGATAATCGAAAACGGACCCGTTTCCCTAGTGAAACGGGTCCGTTTTTCTATACCGAGAAGTCAAGTTGTTACAAATGGGGCCGTAAAGCGAGCCGGTATCCGCTGGGCCTTATACTGAGTTTTCGGTGAACGGTATCAAGCGTCTGGTAAACGGTAATTTATTTACCAGAAATGAATAGGACAAACTTTTTTCTGAATAAAAATGAAAATGGTTGAGACGCGGTATGAACCGCTAATTCTATTCATAGCTTTAGTGGAAATATGCAATTTGAGGATGGTTTAACAAAGTTAAGTTCCATTTGATTTTAGGATTGAAAACGCGTTTAAGCACGTAAATACGCTTTATTAAGATGAAGTGTGCCATGCGTGAAGTATATGTGTATGCCGTTCACCCCCTATAAAAAACCGTTCGGGGGCAAGGTGGAAGTATGGGCTGATTTTGGATATAAATATGTCGTCAGCAATAACGCCTCACACGGAGGGGCGCTAACGAATCGGCCCTGACAAGGGCCCGAAAGAAAGGTAGGAGGCCATGACGAAAGGTCTGCACGTGCCTTCCGAGATCGGCAAGCTCAGGAAGGTCTGCCTGCACCGTCCCGGCGACGAGCTCCTCAACCTGCCGCCCGACGAGCTCGAGCGACTCCTGTTCGACGACGTCCCGTTCCTGGAGGTCGCGCAGCAGGAGCACGACACCTTCGCCCAGATCCTGAGGGACCAGGGCGTGGAGGTCCTCTATCTCGAGAACCTCGTCGCCGAGGTGTTCGACCAGGTCCCCGGCGCCCGCGCCGAGTTCACCGACCAGTACATCGCCGAGGCCGGCATCCGCGGCCAGCACATGCCGCAGATCGTCCGCGAGAAGCTGGGCTCCATCGAGGACAACCTCGAGTTCGTCAAGAAGACCATGGCCGGCATGACCAAGTCCGAGATCGACATGCCCCTCACGGCCTCCACGACCCTCGACTCCCTGGTCAACTCCGAGTCCGAGTCCGACCTGATCATCGACCCGATGCCCAACCTCTACTTCACCCGCGACCCGTTCGCGGTCGTCGGCGAGGGCGTCAACCTCAACCGCATGTACTCGGTCACCCGCAACCGCGAGACCCTGTACGGCAAGTACGTCTTCAAGTACCACCCCGACTACAAGGACGTCTCGCTGTACTTCCGCCGCGACTGCCAGTTCCACACCGAGGGCGGCGACGTGCTGAACATCAACGAGAAGACCCTCGCCGTCGGCATCTCCCAGCGCACCCAGGCCGCCGCGATCGACGTCATGGCCCAGAACATCTTCTGGAACTCCGACTCCAAGGTCGAGCGCATCCTGGCCTTCGACATCCCGGTCTCGCGCGCCTTCATGCACCTCGACACGGTCTTCACCCAGATCGACGTCGATAAGTTCACGATCCACCCCGCCATCATGGGCACCCTGCGCGTCTACGAGCTGACCGCCGGCAAGAACCCGGGCGACGTGAACATCCGCCTGATCGAGGACACCCTCGAGCACGTCCTGGAGGACGCCACCGGCGTCGACCAGGTCAAGCTGATCCCCTGCGGCGGCGGCGACCCGATCGCGGCCTCCCGCGAGCAGTGGAACGACGGCTCCAACACCCTGTGCGTCGAGCCCGGCAAGATCTGCGTCTACGCCCGCAACACCGTCACCAACGACGTGCTGTACAAGGAGGGCCTGGACCTTCTCGTCGTGCCCTCCGCCGAGCTCTCCCGCGGCCGCGGCGGCCCGCGCTGCATGAGCATGCCCTTCTGGCGCGAGGACCTCTAAGTCTTTCCGTTTCCGGTGCGGTCCCCCTACAACCGCACCGGCTTCGCCCGTTAAACGGGCAACACTGATACTTACGTAATTCATTTCTTCGAAAGGAATCGAACCATGGGTGTTAACCTCTCCGGCCGTAGCTTCCTCAAGCTTCTCGACCTCACCACCGAGGAGATCGAGTACCTGCTCAAGCTCTCCAAGAACTTCAAGGATATGAAGCGCGCTGGCGTTCCGCATCGCTATCTCGAGGGCAAGAACATCGTTCTGCTCTTCCAGAAGACCTCCACTCGTACCCGCTGTGCCTTCGAGGTCGGCGGCATGGACCTGGGCATGGGCGTGACCTATCTCGATCCCGGTTCGTCGCAGATGGGCAAGAAGGAGTCCATCGAGGACACCGCCCGCGTTCTCGGCCGCATGTATGACGGCATCGAGTTCCGTGGCTTTGCCCAGGACGACGTCGAGGAGCTCGCTGCTAAGTCCGGCGTGCCCGTGTGGAACGGCCTGACCACTGAGTGGCATCCCACCCAGATGCTCGCCGATATCCTGACCGTCCAGGAGAACTTCAACTACGACATCAAGGGCAAGACCCTCGTCTTCATGGGCGACTGCAAGAACAACGTCGCTCGCTCCCTCATGGTCGTCTGCTCCAAGCTCGGCATGAACTTCGTGGCCTGCGGCCCCGAGGAGTGCATGCCCGCCGACGACGTCATCGAGGCCTGCAAGCCCATCGCCGAGGCCAACGGTTGCACCATCAAGCTGACCACCGACGTCAAGGACGGCGTCACCGGTGCCGACGTTATCTACACCGACGTGTGGGTCTCCATGGGCGAGCCCGACGAGGTCTGGGCCGAGCGCATCGCTCAGCTCACCCCGTATCGTGTCACCTCCGAGGTCATGGCTATGGCCAACCCGGGTGCCATCTTCCTGCACTGCCTGCCCAGCTTCCACGACACCAACACCACCATTGGCGCCGAGAAGTGCGAGCAGTTCGGCATCACCGAGCAGGAGGTCACCGACGAGGTCTTCGAGAGCCCCGCTTCCAAGGTCTTCGACGAGGCCGAGAACCGCATGCACACCATCAAGGCTGTCATGTACGCCACGCTCAAGTAAGAGCATCTAGCATCTCGCTCGGGGTGTATTGCTGCACACCCCGAGCAGTTTTATCTGGTAATAATCTCGCATCAAGCGGCAGGCACGGCACGGAAGAGCCGCTTCTGGCGAGATCAGTAAATGATTTATGAAGGGGGGATGAGAACTATGACTGAGACCGCTAAGAAAAAGCGCGGTATGCCTTCATCGTTCACCATTCTTCTTGCTCTGCTGGCAATTGTCGCAGTGATTACCGTTATCGTCTCCGGCACGTCCGGCGGCGCGGTTACTGCCGCCCGTCTGAGCGATTTCTGCACCGCCCCGATTAAGGGCTTCGCTGACGCTCTGCCCGTCTGCCTCTTCGTTATGATCCTGGGCGGCTTCCTCGGTATGATGACCGAGACCGGCGCCCTGGACAACGGCATCGCCGTTCTGGTGCAGAAGCTTAAGGGCAACGAGATTATGCTCATTCCCGTGCTGATGCTCATCTTCTCCCTCGGTGGTACCACCTATGGTATGTGCGAGGAGACCGTTCCCTTCTACGCCCTGCTCGCCGCTACCATGATGGCTGCTGGCTTCGACCCCATGGTCGGTGCCGCTACCGTCCTGCTCGGCGCTGGCTGCGGCTGCCTGGGCTCCACGGTTAACCCGTTCGCCGTCGGCGCTGCCGTCGACGCTCTGACCGGCGTTGGCATTGAGGTCAACCAGTCCATCATCATCGGCCTCGGTGCCGTCCTGTGGATTGTCACTACCGCTATGTCCATCTTCTTCGTGATGAACTATGCCAAGAAGGTCAAGGCTGACAAGGGTTCCACCATCCTGTCGATGCAGGAGCTCAAGGACGCCGAAGAGGCTCACGGCAAGGCTGCTTCCGAGGTCCACAAGGAGGTCAAGCTCACCGGTCGTCAGAAGGGTGTTCTGATCGCCTTCGCCTTCACCTTCGTCGTCATGATCGTCGGCTTCATTCCGCTGGCCGACCTCAACGAGGGCGTCGCCAACTTCTTCGACGCTGGCGCTGTCTACGACGCCGACGGTAACGCCGTCGTCCAGGGCTGGTCTGCCCTGATCACCGGCCTGCCCATTGGCCAGTGGTACTTCGACGAGGCTTCCACCTGGTTCTTCCTCATGGCCGTCCTGATCGGTATCATCGGTGGCCTGTCCGAGAAGCAGATCGTTAACACCTTCATCACCGGCGCTGCCGACATGATGTCCGTTGTTCTCGTCATCGCCCTCGCCCGTGGTATCTCCGTCCTCATGGCTAACACCGGCCTCGATGTCTTCGTCCTCGACGCTGCCGCCAATGCCCTGGCTGGCCTGTCCGGCGTGATCTTCGCTCCCATGAGCTTCCTGGTCTACTTCGGCCTGTCCTTCCTGATCCCCTCGACCTCCGGTATGGCCACCGTTTCCATGCCCATCATGGGACCGCTGGCTGTTAAGCTCGGCTTCTCGCCTGAGGTCATGGTCATGATCTTCTCCGCCGCCATCGGTGTCGTGAACCTATTCACCCCGACCTCCGGCGCCATCATGGGCGGTCTCGCCCTGGCCAAGATCGAGTGGACGACCTGGCTCAAGTTTGCCCTTAAGCTCATCGTCGCGCTCTCCGTCGTCTGCGCCATTATCCTGACCGTCGCCTGCGTGTTGATCTAAGTACCCAACGGGTACCCCACGGAAACCTTGACGATCCTGTAGAGGATCACCTGGTCATCGTCTGTCCGGCGGGGTAAACCCACCGGTAGACTCCTACCTTTAGCCCCCTCCCGTTCCGTGCGCGGGAGGGGGCGCACTTATGTTGCGCGGTTCTACGAACCGCGCAACCAGTCGACGCTGCGCGCCGTCCAGAACGACAATTTGTCATTCAAAAGGCAAGGCATGACCAAAAGGTCTATGCCTTGCCTTTTTCATGCCAACTTGTACGTTCTGGACGGCGCTCGCTGTCCGTCCTCTGCCTGCGGCGCTTTCCATTGTTGGTGCAGAGGGCGCTTTGCCTACTCGGGTGCCCGTTCGCTGGCTTTGGCTCTGCCTGTGACGTTTTCATTGTTGGTGCTGAGTGCCTTGTTTCCCGTCCCAAATGAGCTACCTCGGGTCCCCGGTGGTTGCGGTGGGCGTGTTTGGTTGGTGCCTGTTGATGGTCTGGGTATCGGGGAGGGCGGGCTCCGTTATAATCGCCTAGAACATTAAATGGAAACGGGACGGGAGCCATATATGCGCCAGGGTTTCGACAACGCGAAGTATATCGAGCTGCAGGCTGCTCACATTAAGGAGCGCATCTCGCAGTTTGGCGGCAAGCTCTATTTGGAGTTTGGCGGTAAGCTATTCGATGACTATCATGCGAGCCGCGTGCTACCGGGTTTTGAACCGGACAGCAAGTTCCGCATGCTCAAGAGCATTGCCGATGACGTTGAGGTTATCATCGCGATCAACGCGAACCACATCGAAAAAAACAAGGCTCGTGGTGACCTGGGCATTACCTATGACGAGGATGTGCTGCGCCTGGTTGACCTGTTCCGCGGCAACGGCTTTGCCGTCGCGGCTGTGGTCATCACCCAGTACGCCGGCCAGCCTGCTGCCGATGTGTTCCGCAACCGCCTGAACGCGCTCGGTATTCCCGCCAAGCTGCACTATCCCATCGAGGGGTATCCGCACGATGTCGATCTGATCGTGTCCGACGATGGCTACGGCAAGAACGAGTTTGTCGAGACCACCCGACCGCTCGTCGTGGTCACTGCCCCCGGTCCTGGCTCGGGCAAGCTTGCCACCTGCCTGTCTCAGCTCTATCACGAGCACAAGCATGGCACGGCCGCCGGCTATGCCAAGTTTGAGACCTTCCCGGTCTGGAATCTTCCTCTGACGCATCCGGTCAATATTGCCTACGAGGCCGCCACGGCTGACCTCGACGACGCCAATATCATCGATTCGTTCCACCTTGAGGCCTACAACAAGACCACAGTCAACTACAACCGCGACGTCGAGGCCTTCCCGGTGGTCCGTGCTCTGATGGAAAAGATCCTGGGCAAGAGCCCCTACCAGAGTCCTACGGACATGGGCGTCAATATGGTCGGCTTTGCCATCACCGATGACGATGCCTGCCGCGACGCTTCCAAGATGGAGATCGTCCGCCGCTACTTTACCGCGGTCGAAAATGTGCGCCGTACCGGCGTGGGCGATGAGCAAGTCGACCGTCTCAAGATTATTATGAAGAAAGCCGGCATCGATAAGAACTACTCACCGGCGCGCTCGGCGGCCCTCACCAGGGAGCAGCTGACGGGTGGTCCCGTGGGGGCCATGGTCATGCCCGATGGCTCCGTGGTGACCGGTAAGACCTCCACGCGCCTGGGCGCCGCAAGTTCGCTCATTATGAACGCCCTCAAGCACGTCTCGGGCGTCGACCTTGAGCTCGAGGTTATCAGCGATGAGGCGATCGAGCCCATCAGCAAGCTCAAGACGCATTTCCTGGGCAGCAAAAACCCGCGCCTCCACACCGACGAGACGCTTATGGCGCTGTCGATCACCTCGGCCACGAGTGAGACGGCCGCTCGCGTCCTTTCGGGCCTGGAGCAGCTGCGCGGTTGCGATGCCTTTTTTAGCGTGATTATCTCGCCGACGGACGAGACGGTACTGCGCAAACTGGGTATCAACGTGTGCTGCGAGCCCAAGTTTGAGCGCCGCGGTTTCTTCCATCGCTAAGTTTGAAGCACCGCGGTAATTGCATTGCATTTTGGCCGTATCGGGTTAGCGCCCGGTACGGCTTTTTGATCAATAAAGCGCCTATTTCGGCGAAAAATAGCTGTTTACCTGCCTAGAAACAATTTGAGCGGTATACAATAACCATAACTGTTTCATCCTTAGCGGGATGCCGCATGATGGATATTACCTGCCATCGTGAGGTGTGTCGGTCGCGCACGGCGCGTTAGATGCTCGTGCTCGGTTTGAGGAGGCTGCTATGGCGGGCAAGGGTCGTGCGAGTGTCAACGATATGAAGCGTGTCGAGGTGCTGGTGTTGATGGAGATCGACCGGCAAACCGAAGACAATGGCGGGCCGTATGGTTTCTCGCGCAAAACGCTTGCCGAGCGCGTGGGGGTTTCGCCGTATCGTGCCCGCGCCGCAATCGATCGCTTGGATTCCGAAGGCATGATTGATGTCGTCTCGCGTTATAGCGACGACGGCGGTCAGCTTGCAAATGGCATTTGCCTCACCGAACATGGCAAGTGGTATCTTGAGGGCGTCCGTACCGGCATGCTCGTTCAAGAAATGCTTGAGGACGAGGTTGCTGATCGATAGCAGCATGTAACCCTTGCCATAGCGACGCCGCCTGGGAAACCGGGCGGCGTTTTGTTTCAAGATTGAGAAATGCAATCGCACGCGAGAAAAATTGCGAACGGTCCGCGGCGCGAGTATTACAATGAAGACCCGTAAGATGTGGATAAACAACTTCTACGGGAAGCGTAGGTAACTCAATATGACCAAGCATGTGTTCGTAACCGGTGGCGTGGTTTCGTCCCTGGGCAAGGGTATCACCGCGGCCTCGCTGGGCCGTCTGCTCAAGTCGCGTGGCTACAAAGTAACGATGCAGAAGGCCGACCCGTATCTGAACGTCGACCCCGGTACCATGAGCCCGTTCCAGCATGGTGAGGTCTTCGTTACCGAGGATGGTTACGAGTCCGACCTGGACCTGGGTCATTACGAGCGCTTTATTGATGAGAACCTGACCCGCGATTCCAACTTTACGACCGGTGCCATCTACAAAAGCCTAATCGCCCGCGAGCGTCGCGGCGACTTTTTGGGCGGTACCGTGCAGGTGATTCCCCACGTCACCAATGCCATTAAGGACAAGTTCCGCCGCATCGAGGAGCAGACCGGCTCCGATGTAGTCATCACCGAGCTGGGCGGCACGATTGGCGACATCGAGTCCCAGCCGTTTGTCGAGGCCATCCGTCAGTACCGCAAGGAGGCCGGCCCCGAGAACGTCTGCTACATCCACGTGTCGCTCGTTCCCTATATCGCCGCCGCCCACGAGGTCAAGACCAAGCCCACACAGCATTCCGTCAAGGAGCTCCGCAGCTTTGGCATCCAGCCCGATATTATCGTGCTGCGCTCCGACCACCATATCGATGACGCTATCCGCGGAAAGATCGCAAGCTTCTGCGACGTCGACACCGATTGCGTCTTTACCAACGAGGACTGCGCGAGCATTTACGATGTTCCGCAGCTGCTTGCCGAGCAGGACTTTGACCTGCGCATTTGCGAGCGCCTGGGTCTGGACCCGCGTGAGCGCGACATGAGCGAGTGGAACGAGTTCCTGCGCAAACAGAATCACGCCAACCATCACGCCGACAAGGTGAAGATCGCCGTCGTGGGCAAGTACACGCAGCTGCCCGATGCGTACCTGTCGGTTATCGAGGCCCTGCACCATGCGGGCGTCTTCTACGATCGCCATGTGGACGTCCAGCTGGTCGACGGCGAGAGCCTCGACGAGCAGAATGTCTCCGAGGTTCTGGGCGACGCCTCGGGCATCCTGGTCCCCGGCGGCTTTGGCAAGCGCGCCCTGGAGGGCAAGATCCTCGCGGCCGAGTTTGCCCGTGAGCACAAGATTCCGTATCTGGGCATTTGCCTGGGTATGCAGGTGGCCGTGTGCGAATTTGCGCGCAATGTCGTCGGCCTTGCCGGCGCCAGCTCCTCTGAGTTCGATCCGGATGGCCCGTATAGTGTCATCGATCTGATGAGCTCGCAGGAGGACGTGACCGAGAAGGGCGGCACCATGCGCCTGGGCGCCTATCCGTGCAAGCTCGCCGCCGATACCCTTGCTCGCGAGGCATATGGCGAGGAACTCGTCTACGAGCGTCACCGTCACCGCTTTGAGTTCAACAACGCCTTCCGCGACCAGCTCGAGGACGCCGGTTTGGTTATCTCGGGTCTGTCGCCTGACGAGCGCCTGGTCGAGATGGTCGAGCTGCCGCGCGACGTGCATCCGTGGTATGTGGCAACCCAGGCTCATCCCGAGTTCAAGAGCCGCCCGACCAACCCGCAGCCGCTGTTCCGCGAGTTCGTACGCGCTTCGATCGGCCAGCACGAGGGTGTCGACCGTCTGCAGGTGACGCCCATGAACCTCGCTACGGACTAAGGGTGCCGGCGAATAAGGAACATACCGAAGCTACTCCCTCGTCGCTCGCCGTGGCGGCGGGGGAGTATCTCGATTACCTCGCGGTCGAGCGGGGTTTGGCGCGCAACACGATTGCGGCCTATCGTCGTGACCTGACGACGTACTGCGCCTATCTGGAGCGGGCGGGTATTGTGTCTTTTGAAGAGGTGACCCGTCAGGTCGTGGAGGGCTTTGTCGCCGACCGTCGCGATGGGGGCTATTCCGATGCCTCGGTGGAGCGTGCGCTTGCAGCCGTGAAGGGCCTGCATGCCTTTTTGGTGCGCGATGGGGCTGTAGCCCAAAATCCAACGGCGGCGTTGCGCCTGCCTAAAAAGGCTGAGCGTTTGCCGGAGTATCTATCGGTGGAGGATGTCTCGGCTCTGCTCGATCAAGACTTCCCCGAGGGCGAGATGGGCTTGCGCGACCATGCCATCTTGGAAGTGCTCTACGGATGCGGTTTGCGTGTGAGCGAGTTGGTGGGGCTCGATGTGGGCGATATCCATATTGACGATGGCTTTGTACTCGTTCGCGGTAAGGGCTCAAAGGAACGCCTGTCCCCGCTGGTGGGAAGCGCGGCGCGAGCTCTGATGCTCTATGTAACTGAGGGACGTTCTCGCTTGGCGGCCCATGCCCGCGGAACCGAGACCTCGGCGGTCTTTTTAAATAAGAACGGACGTCGCCTGTCGCGCCAGGCCGTGCATGCGATATGCGAGCGGTATGGGCGTCAGGTGGGGCTGGTGGGGCTCCATCCCCATACCTTGCGCCACTCCTTTGCCACCCACATGCTCGCGGGCGGTGCCGACCTGCGTGTGCTGCAGGAGATTTTGGGCCATGCCGATATTTCGACCACGCAGGTCTACACGCATGTCGACCGCACGCAACTGACCGAGGTCTATCTGGCGGCGCATCCGCTGGCGCATCGTTAACACATCGCTGGCCTGCATATTTATAGGTATTTGGGGACGGGCCCCAGATTGCTGCGGCGTGCTTTTGCGCGCGCATGGGCAATCTGGGGCC
>CALDBJ010000075.1 GCA_937937835.1 uncultured Collinsella sp. | reverse complement strand
GTGGCTATGTGCCGTGGCCCGATATGGGTGACGCCATGCGCGAGGCGGGCATTCCGCTGCTCTCGCTCGAGGGAGCAGCGCCGGTCGCTTCGTTTGATATCGTCGGTCTGCATGTGCCGCACGAGATGGCGGTGACGAACTTTCTCGAGGCACTCGACCTCGCTGGTATTCCGCTGTTAGCGGCTGACCGCACCGAGGACGACCCCATTATCATCGCCGGCGGCCCCTCGGTGTACAACCCCGAGCCGTACGCGGCCTTCTTCGATGCCATCCTCATCGGCGAGGGCGAGGAATCGCTGCTCGAGACCTGCCAGCTGCATCGCCGCCTGCGTGACGAAGGGGTCCCGCGCGCGCAGATTGTCGAGCAGCTTGCATCCATTGCCGGCAACTACGTGCCGTCGCTCTATGAAGTTCGTCACGACGAGCCCTGCTCGCCGCATGGCTACACCGTGCCGCGTGAGGGCAAGGATGCGCCGACCGTGGTCTACAAGCGCGTCGTCGAGGATTTCGGCGCCACGAATCCGCTGTCGCAGTCGTGCGTGCCCTATGCGCAGCTGGTCCACGACCGCCTGTCTATCGAGATCCTGCGCGGCTGCGCCCGCGGCTGTCGTTTTTGCCAGGCCGGCATGACGTATCGCCCGGTGCGCGAGCGCTCGGCCGACCAGATCGTCTCGTCGGTGATTCAGGGTCTGGAAAAGACCGGCTATGACGAGGTGTCGCTGACCTCGCTCTCCACGACCGACCATTCCTGCATTCGCGACGTGCTCGGCAGGCTCAACCGTCGCCTGGAGGATACGGGTATTCGCGTGTCTATTCCGTCGCAGCGCCTGGATTCGTTTGGCGTGGATATGGCCGAGTCGGTTGCCGGCGAAAAGAAGGGCGGCCTGACGTTCGCGCCCGAGGCCGGCAGCCAGCGCATGCGCGACATCATTAACAAGAACGTGACCGAGGAGGACCTGGACCGTGCGGCCAAGGCGGCCTTCGAGGCCGGCTGGAATCGCATGAAGCTCTACTTTATGATGGGCCTTCCCGGCGAGCGCGACGAGGACATCGTGGCCATCGCCAATCTGGCCGATCACGTGCTGGAGCTCGGTCGTTCCGTGGTGCCCAAGGCTCGTCGCGGCTCGATCTCGGTGTCCATCTCGGTTTCGGTCTTTATCCCCAAGGCTGCCACGCCGTTTCAGTGGTGCCCGCAGCTCGACTACGACGACGTCAAGCGTCGCCAGAAGCTGCTTATCACGAGCGTTCGCAACCGTGCCGTCCGCGTGCATTACCACGATGCCGAGACCTCGCTCATCGAGGCCGCGCTGTCCCGCGCCGGTCGTGACATGACGCCCGTCATCATCGATGCTTGGCGCGCGGGCTCTCGCTTTGACGCCTGGGTAGAGCATTTCTCGCTCGATAACTGGAAGGAGGCTGCTGCCAAAAACGGCATCGACCTCAATGAGCTCGTGCACCTGCCCTACGAGTTGGACTGGCGCCTGCCGTGGGAGCATGTGAGTCCCGGCTGCACGCGCGGCTTCCTCGAGCGCGAGTACCGTCGCTCGCTCGAGGGTGTCACGACTCCCGACTGCACCCGCACGTCGTGCACCGGCTGCGGGATCTGCCCCACGCTCCACGCCAAGAATGTATTGATGGGTGATCGCGCATGAGTGAGCGCCTGACCGACAACCCCTCGCTCTTTAGGCTTCGTGTTCGCTATGGCAAGCGCGATCGCCTTAAGTACCTGGGCCATCTCGAAGTAATCCATACCATTGAGCGCATCGTACGCCGTGCGGGACTTCCCTATGCCGTCACGCAGGGCTTCTCTCCGCACATGCGCGTGGGCTTCTCTTCGGCGCTACCGGTTGGTACGTCGTCGACCTGCGAGTGGTATGACCTGTTTATGACCGAGTTCGTGGCGCTCGACGAGGCGTTTGGGCGCCTGGCTGCGGCGTCTCCGGCCGATCTGGCGCCTATCGAGGCGGCGTACATCGACGTGCGCACGCCGGCGTTGACGGCGCAGCTCACGCGCCTGTCGTATCGCATCGACCTGCACTTGGATCCCGAGGCGCCCGTAAGCGCCGACGAGGTGCGTCGTGCGATCGACACGCTGCGCGCGGACCATGGCATCGACTACGCGCGCGGAAAAAAGAGCAAGCGCTTGGATTTGGATCACACGCTCGTTGGCTATGAGCTCACGGCGGGGGAGCGCCCGAACCATTTGGTGCTCATGCTCGACACCCATGCCGACAACGAGGGCTCCATGCGTCCGGAAATTTTGCTTTCCGCTGCTGATGTTTTGTTGCAGGGCTTGACCCCGGGCGTGGATGCACCTATTGTTTCCACCGGTATGCAAGACCTCGTGACCATCTGCTCCTACGATGTCGAGCGTCAGAATCAAGCATGCGAGGACGACGAGGGCCGACTCGTCAGCCCCATACCTGTGCGAACTTGTGGATTTGCTCCACATACTCGTTGACGGGGGTATTTTCGCCTGCTACTATATTCGGCTGTTGCACTAACTGATGCATGAAGGGCAAGTAAACATGTACGCAATCGTTAACACGGGCGGCAAGCAGTACAAGGTCGCCACCGACGATGTCATCACCGTCGAGAAGATCGAGGGCAATGAGGGCGACAAGGTCACCCTGCCGGTTATCTTCCTCAACGATGGTAAGAAGATCGTCACCGATCCCGACAAGCTGGCCAAGGCCAAGGTTACCGCTCAGATCGTTGAGCAGTTCAAGGGCGAGAAGCAGCTGGTCTTCAAGTTCCACAAGCGCAAGCGATATCGTCGTCTGAAGGGTCACCGTCAGCAGCTCACCAAGCTGAAGATCGTGAAGGTCCAGGCTACGTCCCGCGCCAAGAAGGCTGTCAAGGCAGAGGCTGAGGCTGTTGCCGAGGCTCCCGTCGCCGAGTAGATTACACTCGTAACGAAAGAGTAGGTATACACAATGGCACACAAAAAAGGACTCGGTTCCTCCCGTAATGGCCGTGACTCCCGCGGTCAGCGCCTTGGCACGAAGCGCTATGCCGGCCAGACGGTAACCACGGGCACGATTCTCGTCCGTCAGCACGGCACGCACATCCACCCGGGTGAGAACGTTGGCCGTGGTAAGGACGACACGCTGTTCGCGCTGGTCGACGGTACCGTTGAGTTCCACAAGGGTATCAAGCACAGGGTCAGCGTACGCCCGCTCGCGAACGCGTAATTCACCCTTCATAGAGCACATATGTGGGAGGCACTTGAGTTTTAGGATTCAAGGGTCTCCCTCTTTTTGTAGGAGGCGATTCTGTTGTCACAGTTCACCGATATCAGCCGCATTAACGTGTGCGGCGGCGACGGCGGAGCCGGATGCATGTCGTTTAGGCGCGAGGCATTTGTCCCCAAGGGCGGCCCCGATGGCGGCGACGGCGGTCGTGGCGGCAATGTCGTCATCCAGGCCGACGCTCAGCTGTCTTCGCTGATCGATTACCGCTTTAAGCATCACTTTCGCGCCGAGCGCGGCACGCACGGGCAGGGTGCCCGTCGTAACGGTAAAAGCGGCGAGGACCTGATCCTGAAGGTTCCCATGGGTACCGTGGTACGCGAGCTCGACCCCGAGACGCAGACCCCGATGTTCGAGATTGCCGACCTCGTGCACGATGGCGAGCGCGTAGTCGTGGCGCCCGGCGGTGCCGGCGGCCTGGGCAACACGCACTTTGTGACGTCGGTGCGCCGCGCACCCGCGTTCGCTCAGCTGGGCGAACCGGCCGAGGAGCACTGGATTGAGCTCGAGATGAAGCTTATGGCCGATGCCGCGCTCGTGGGCTTTCCCTCGGTGGGTAAGTCATCGCTCATCGCGCGCATGAGTGCCGCCCGTCCCAAGATTGCCGACTACCCGTTTACCACGCTCGTGCCGAACCTCGGCATGGTGCGTGCCGGCGAATATTCTTACGTCGTTGCCGACGTCCCCGGTCTCATCGAGGGCGCGAGCGAGGGCAAGGGCCTGGGTCACCAGTTCCTGCGCCACATTGAGCGTACGGCCCTAATCATGCATGTCGTCGACATGACGGGTGGTTTTGAGGATCGCGATCCGGTCGAGGATTACCATATCATCAACCGTGAGCTCGAGCAGTATGGCGCTGAGCTTTCTGAGCGTCCGCAGATCGTCGTTGCCAACAAGTGCGACGCGCCGGGCACGGCCGACAAGATTGCCGACCTCAAGCGCGCAGCGCTCGACGATGGCCATATGTTCTTTGCCGTGTCTGCTGTGACGGGCGCCGGCCTTAATACGCTGATGCTTGCCGTGGGCGAGCAGGTGGCTAAGCTGCGCGCCGAGTTGGCGGTCTCTGATGAGCCGGTCGATCTGCGCGACGAGGAATGGGAGCGTCGCCGTCTGCAGCGTGAGAAGCGTTTCCGCATTGTCCAGGAAGAGCCCGGTGCCTTCCGCGTGGTCGGTCGTGCCATCGAGCGCATGGTCATCCAGACCGACTGGGAAAATGAGGAAGCCGTCATTTACCTGCAGCATAAGTTTGCGCGTATGGGTGTTGACGACGCGCTCGAGAAGGCCGGTTGCCGTGCGGGCGACGAGGTCCGCATTTGCCAGCGCGCCTTTGACTTTGAGGGCGCCGAGGACTTCTCGGAGTACGAAGAGCTCGAGGATGCTGGCGAGGACGTTGCCGTTGAAGCCATTGACGTGGCCGATGCTGCGGATGAGAGCGTCGAGGTTGTCGATGCGGCGGATGCCGCGGACGATGCCGAGACCTCGGAGGGCGAGTAGGCCATGTCGCTGCGCGGTGGAATCGGTCTGCCCGAGCTTCCTCTAGAGGACGGGCAGGAGTTTAGGCTCGGCATTATGGGTGGCACCTTTGATCCCATCCATTACGGGCACCTGGTGACCGCTGAGCAGGCGCGTGAGTCCCTCGACTTGGACGCTGTGCTCTTTATGCCGGCGGGCTCTCCTGCCTTTAAGCTTGACAAGCCGGTGACGCCTGCCGAGGACCGTTATGCCATGACGGTCCTCGCCACCGCCGCGAACCCGGCCTTTTTGGCGAGCCGGTTCGAGATCGACCGCCCGGGCGTAACCTATACGGCCGATACGCTTCATGCCCTTCGCGACTTTTACCCGCCGCAGGTAAAGCTCTACTTTATTACGGGCGCCGACGCGATTATCGATATTGTGACCTGGCATGATGCCGAACGAATCGCTGAGCTTGCTACCTTTATTGCGGCGACGCGACCGGGTTTTGATATCGATACGGCGCGTGCCCGAATCAAAGAGTCGGGGCTGCCGTTCGACGTGCGCTATATTCAGATTCCGGCGCTGGCGATCAGCTCGACTAACATTCGTAAGCGAGTTGCCCGCGGCATGAGCGTGCGCTATCTTACGAGCGAGTCCGTGCTCGGCTACATTCGCAAACGCAGGCTATATGCCGATTTGGGCCAAGAAGATTTTGAGTGATGGGGGTCTACGTTGTCGGTAGAGGATCAGTTTGAGGGCGATGAGCGCGCGCTGCTCAAGCGCATTCAAGAGCTGCTCGATGTTCGCATGAAGGATAAGCGCAAGCGCTATGTGCATTCGCTGGGTGTTGCCGAGACCGCACTTCATCTGGCCGAGGTCTACGGCGTTGACCGCTTTGATGCCGCTGCTGCCGGTCTGATCCACGACTGGGACAAAGTGCTCTCCGACGACGAGCTGGTTACGCGCGCTCTGCATTACGGCATTAAGATTGCCGGCTCTCCTTCCGCCGCGACGCCGCTTTTGCATGGTCCTGTTGCCGCCTATGAGCTTCCGCAGCTTTTCCCCGAGTTGTCGCCGGCCGTTTTCCAGGCTGTCGACCGTCACACCGTGGGTGCCTGCGACATGACGCCGCTCGATACGGTGGTCTTTGTGGCCGATGCCATCGAGCCCAACCGCCACGGCGACTATGCGCATGCGCTGCGCAAGATGGTGGGGGAGTCGACGCTCGATGAGTTGTTCTTCTCCTGTTTTGCGCAGGGTTTGGTCTATGTGATCCAGTCTGGGCGCTATCTTTATCCCACAGCTATTACGATTTACAACCATTACGCCCAGCTGCGCTAGCTCGGGCTGTCTAGAAAGAGGTATTCCATGGACGACGAGACCATGACCGACGAGCAGATTCTTGAAGGTGTGGAGCACAAGAGCTTCGTCGCCACGTCCGACCGCACTGCCGCCTCGCTGTCCGCGAGCGGTGTCGCCGCCGAGGATGTCGCCCGCGCCGCCGCGCAGGCCGCCTACGACAAGAAGGGCGAGGACGTTCAGGTGCTCGACCTGACCGAGCTTTCCGACGTATGCGACTACTTTGTGCTTGCCACCGGTACCAACAACCGCCAGGTTGATTCAATTGTCGACGAGATCGAGGAGAAGGTCGCCGAGGCTTGCGGCGAGCATCCGTTCTCCATCGAGGGCCGCGAGCAGAAGACCTGGATGCTCATGGACTATGGTTCGGTTGTCGTCCACGTCTTCACTCCCGAAGCGCGCGACTTCTACCGCCTCGAGAAACTCTGGGGAGACGCCCCCCAGCTCCCCTCAACCTCCTCTAAATGATTTTTCTGGGACGGGGATAAAATAATCATTGCTACCGTTTGCCGAACCGCTCACCTTTGTTGGGCGGTTCGGCCTTTTTCTTCCTTTCCTTTTGTATGCTGTGACTACTGCATCCTTGGAAGGGAGGGTTTCGATGACTCGTGTTGCTCGTGCGTTGTCCGAACTCGGCCATTATCACGTCATGCTCAAGGGCTGTGCTGGCCAGCTGATCTTCGAAGACGATGACGATCGCCTTTATTTTCTCAATCTATTGAACAGACGATTTACGTCCGCTCATATTCGTCTTCTTGCCTGGTGCCTCATGGACAATCATGTTCACCTGCTATTTGATGATCTCGATAATCAGATGAGCGTTGCTATGCATGCGATTGATACGGCATATGCGAAACACTTCAATCAAAAAACCGGCCGCCGCGGACCGGTGTTCCAGGAACGATTCAAGAGTGTGATCATTTCTGACGACAAACAGCTGCTCCGTTGCGTCCGATACATACACGACAATCCTGCAAAAGCAGGTATTTCTTCTGCTCCTCTGTATCGCTGGAGCAGCTTTCATGAGTATTTCTCTCATCCCGAAATTTGTGATTGTGAAGGTATTCTCAATCTGTTTGGGGGTACGGAAGCGTTTTATCTTTCGAGTACCGACGGCAAGCCTAATCCCTATTTTATGCCCGAAGGTAAGCATATCTCCGATATGGATGCGCTGGAAGTTGCCCGGGCTCTTTTGGCTCCGCATGAGCCTTATCAGCTTAAAACTTTGCCGAAATCAGAGCGAAATCGTCTTCTGGCAGTGTTGAGGCATCGGGGGTTTACGATTGACCAGATTTCGCGTCTGACGGGAATTGGGACCAATATCATTCAAAGGGCGAAATGACGCTCCAAATGATTAAAAAAGGCTCTGTTAGACCAGGATTGACATACATGTGTCCCCACGGTGCCATATCGT
>CALDBJ010000074.1 GCA_937937835.1 uncultured Collinsella sp. | reverse complement strand
CACACAGCCGAGGTCACCGTTACCTCCGTGCACATTCCCTCTGATGACCTCAAGGGCCGTATCATCGGTCGCGAGGGTCGCAACATCCGGACCTTCGAGCAGGTTTCCGGTGTCAACCTCGTGATCGACGATACGCCCGAGACCGTCGTTCTTTCGAGCTTCGACCCGGTCCGTCGTGAGACCGCTCGTGTTGCCCTCGAGAACCTCATCGCCGACGGCCGCATTCACCCCGCCCGCATCGAGGAGATGTATCACAAGGCTGCCGACCTGGTTCAGCAGCGCGTGCGCGAGGCTGGCGAGCAGGCTGCCTTCGATACCGGCATTCACGACCTGCATCCCGAGATCGTCAAGACCCTTGGTGCCCTGCGCTACCGTACTTCGTTTGGTCAGAACGTGCTTCAGCACTCCCTCGAAGTCTCTGACCTGTGCGGCGTGATGGCTTCCGAGCTTGGCCTGGACGTTGTGACCGCCAAGCGCGCCGGCCTGCTGCACGACCTTGGCAAGGCAATCGACCACGACGTCGAGGGCCCGCATGCCGTCATCGGCGCCGAGCTTGCCCGCCGTTATGGTGAGAAGCCCGTTATCGTCCACGCTATCGAGGCTCACCATGCCGATGTCGACCCCAACACGGTGCTCGATGTCCTGGTACAGGCCGCCGATGCCGTCTCCGCCTCTCGCCCCGGTGCCCGTCGCGAGTCTGCCGAGAACTACATCAAGCGTCTTGAGAAGCTCGAGGAGATTGCCAACTCCCATGACGGCGTCGAGCGTACCTATGCCATGCAGGCTGGTCGCGAGGTCCACGTCATGGTTCAGCCGGACAAGATCTCCGATGCCCAGTCCACGGTCCTGGCTCACGATATCGCCCATCAGATCGAGGAAGAGATGGAGTATCCCGGTCAGGTGCGCGTCGTCGTGATTCGCGAGAGCCGCGCTGTCGATATCGCTAAATAACATGAGCGACGCGAACGAGCTCATCTCATTTATCGCGTCGATGTCGGGGGAGGGCAACCTTCGCGTCGAGGAGAACCTTGGCAAGGGGTATGTCCGCCTCCGCGTTTCGGAGGCCGAGCGGCGCCAGGCAAAACACGACATTCAGCATGTCGAGGATATCGTCATCGAAATGCTCCGTAATGCTCGCGATGCTGGCGCCGACAAAGTCTATCTCGCCACGACCAAGGAAGATGGCGTCCGCACGCTTGTCTTTCTGGATAACGGTTCGGGCGTTCCGCAGGATATGCAAGAGCGAATCTTCGATGCTCGCGTTACCTCCAAGCTCGAGAGCATGAAGATGGACCGTTGGGGCGTTCACGGTCGTGGCATGGCATTGTTTTCGATCAAGCAGAACACCGACGAGGCCCGTGTGGTCACGTCCGGCGTCGATCTTGGTTCAGCCTTTAAGGTGAGCGTTGCAGCCGACCGCCTCAGCGAGCGTGCCGATCAGTCCAGCTGGCCCCAGGCCGTCAAGGATGAGGACGGACGTTATGTCTGTGCTCGCGGCCCGCATAATATTATTCGCGCTGCCTGTGAGTTTGCGCTCGAGGAGTTGCGTGGTTGCGATGTCTATCTTGGTTCTCCGTCTGAGATTGCCGCGACCCTTTATGCTCAGGCGTCAAGTCGGCTCGATACGTCGCGTCTCCTGTTCATTGATGACGAGAGCGAGCTTCCGGTTGTCGATCGTTTAGGCCTTGCCTCTGATGCCGAGGACTTTATCCGTATCTGCTCGGGTTTGGGTCTTGAGATGTCTGAGCGCACGGCCCATCGCATTTTGGCAGGGCAGATTAAGCCCGTTCGCGGTGTGACTGCTCGTCTGCTGCGCGAGCGTGATTCGTCCTCGCATGCGCCGGCTCCTGTCGATCTCGCGAAGGATCGTCGCGGGCTACGTATTGCCAAGGATGACATGGCACAGTTTTCGCGTGCTGTGGAGCGCGACTTTAATGACCTTGCCGCCCGGTACTATCTCAACCTTTGCGGCGACCCAAAGATTCGTGTTTCGCGTGATCGAATCACCGTGACCTTCGATCTTGCCAAAGAGGAATAGTTCCTTTACCGAGTCCACTCGGTACGATAAAGTTATTGCAGTTAAAACGTACTTTTAAACGCAGGAGTTTCTTCATGGATTGCCTGAAGGTATCAAGCAAATCATCGCCCGCGTCCGTTGCCGGTGCCATCGCCGGCATGGTCAAGGATGGTGTACCCGTCAACATCCAGTGTGTCGGCGCTGGTGCTGTCAACCAGGCCATTAAGGCCGTGGCTATCGCGCGCGGTTTTTTGATTCCAACCGGTTTTGATATTTCCTGCGCGCCCGTGTTCTCCGACATCCTCATTAACGGGGAGTCGCGCACGGCCATCCGCCTTTCTATCTACGTTCACCAGATCAATCGAGCTGCTATGGATAACGTCGTCATGGATGATGTTAAGCCTGTGGCATAGCTTCTGCTTGCCTCGATTCGCCTCCCTTCCATCGTTAGGACTTATGCACATGGACCAGCGTTCCGTACGCGATATTCTTGCCGGTAAAACCTACTTTATCCGCACCTTTGGCTGCCAGATGAATCAGCACGATTCCGAGCGCGTGAGCGGTCTGCTCGATTCGTATGGTTGCCTCATGGCGCTCGATCCCGAGCATGCCGATATCGTTGTCTTCATGACATGCTGTGTGCGTGAGGCCGCCGATACTCGCCTGTACGGTCAGTGCAATTCCTGCAAAAGCCTGCCGCCTTCGCCTTCTGGCAAGCGTGTGGTTGCCGTGGGCGGCTGCATCGCGCAGCGTGATGGCGAGGGCCTGCTCACCAACGTCGATAACGTCAATGTCATCTTTGGCACGCATTCTATCGCACATGTGGCCGAGCTCATTGCCGAGGCGTTCCTTGACGGCAAGCGTCATATCCGCACCAATGAGCATGAGGATACGGATGCCATGAGCATGCCGTGGCATCGCGAGACCCAGTATCACGCCTGGGTGCCCATCATGACGGGCTGCAATAATTTCTGCACCTATTGCATCGTGCCGTACGTGCGCGGTCGCGAAAAGAGCCGCCCCTTCGAGGAAATTGTCGACGAGGTGACCGGTTTGGTGCGCCAGGGCGTGCGTGAGATTACGCTGCTGGGCCAAAACGTTAACTCATATGGTCGCGATCTGTTTGGCAAGCCACGTTTTGCCGATTTGCTGCGCGCGGTGGGCGATACGGGTGTGGAGCGCATCTTCTTTACCTCTTCTCATCCTAAGGATCTGCTGCCCGAGACCATCGACGCTATGGCCGAGACGCCCGCCGTCATGCCGCAGCTTCACTTGGCCGTTCAGTCGGGCTCCACGCGCATCCTCAAAGAGATGAATCGCCGTTATACACGCGAGGACTATCTGGGCCTGGTCGATCGCATTCGCAATCGCATGCCCGATATCGCGCTCTCGACCGACATTATCGTTGGCTTCCCGGGCGAGACTGAAGAAGACTTTGAGCAGACGCTCTCACTTGCCGAGACGGTCCGCTATGCTCAGGCCTATACCTTCATCTATTCCAAGCGCGCCGGTACCCCGGCTGCAGAGATTGAAGATCCTACGCCGCATGAGGTTATTCTCGAGCGTTTCAACCGCCTGGTTAAGGTTATCGAGACCACGGCACACGAGTATAACCAGGGTGAGCTTCATACTGTGGTGCCGGCGCTCATTGAAGGTACGAGTAAAAAGAACGATGCGGTGCTGCTGGGTAAGAGTCCCAAGAATCAGACCGTTCATGCGCCCATTCCCGAGGGATATAGCATCGACCAGCTTGTCGGTAAGATCGTTGATGTTAACGTCGACGTTGCTAAGACGTGGTATTTGTCCGGCTCCGTTGTGGGCGAGCCGCGCTAATGGTTTCTCCCGGGGCAGGTCTTTCCGCCGTTGCGATCGTCGGTCCGACGGCGGTTGGTAAGAGTGATGTTGCCGACCGTTTGGCCGCTCGTCTTTCGTCCGAAGTGCTGTCGTGCGATGCGATGCAAATCTATCGCGGCATGGACATCGGTACCGCAAAGATGACGCCCGATGAGTGTACGGCGCCGCTGCGTCTCGTCGACATTGTAGAGCCGGGTGTGGCATATTCTGCTGCGCTTTATCAGGCTGACGCTCGCGCGCATGTTGAACGTCTCATTGGTTCGGGTTGTCTGCCGGTTTTTTGCGGAGGTACGGGGCTATATCTCAAGGCCGCCCTCGATGAGATGGACTTTCCCTCGGGTGAACTTGAGGACGATCGCCGTGTGGGCTATCAGGAGCTTGCCGAGCGTATTGGCGAGGAAGAACTGCATGCCCTGCTTGCCGAGCGCGACCCAGAATCGGCTGCTGTTATTCATCCCCATAACGTGCGCCGTGTGATTCGTGCGCTCGAGATGCATGATGATGGTATCTCCTATGCACAGCAAAAAAGTCAGTTTAGTGTTCCGCGCGAGCATTATCATGCTCTATGGTTTGGTCTGACGCGTAATCGCGAGGTGCTCTACGAGCGCATTAACCTGCGTGTCGATCTGATGTTTGAACAGGGTCTTGTTGATGAGGTTCGCGGTCTTATGGACCAGGGGCTGGGAGATGCCCTGACTTCGATGCAGGCAATTGGCTATAAAGAGATCATTGATGCTTTCAATGGCGTGATTTCTATGGATGAGGCTCGCGAACTCATCAAGATGCGTTCGCGTCGCTATGCCAAACGTCAGCTTTCGTGGTTTAAGCGCGATGACCGTATCGTGTGGTTTGATATGGACGAGTTTACGATCGATGAGGTCGTTGAGGACATCCTGCATCGTATTGAGGCTGCCTAATGGCCCGTTTCCCCCTTGTTCCCACGGCACCCGAGCCCGAGCGTGCCATTTTAGTTGGTGTTGAGTGGCGCGACAATGCATGGCCGCTCGATCGTTCGCTTGACGAGCTTGAGCGCCTGGCCCATACGGCTGGCGCCCAGTGCGTGGCGCGTTTGTCACAGCGTCTGGTTAAGCCGTATCCAAAATCGTTTATCGGTTCCGGTAAGGTTGAGGAGCTTTGCGGGCTCGTGCATCGTATGGATGTCGATGTTGTTATCTTCGACGACGATTTATCGCCCTCGCAGCAATCCTATTTGGAGAAAGCCGTGGGCGAGCCGGTAAAGATTATCGATCGTACAGCACTGATCCTGGATATCTTTGGCCTGCATGCTCAGACGCGTGAGGGACGCCTACAGGTACAGCTGGCGCAGCTTCAATATCTGTTGCCTCGTCTGCGCGGTATGTGGAGCCATCTTGCCAAGGAGCAGACGCGCGGCGGCATCGGTTCACGCTTTGGTCAGGGCGAAAGTCAGCTCGAGGTCGACCGTCGCCTCATTCGTAATAAGATCGCTGCGCTTCGTCGTGAGCTCAAGCAGGTTGAACAGCGTCGCGATGTCCAGTCCAAGAGCCGCATTGAGTCACCGGCGTTTCGCGTCGCGTTAGCCGGTTATACCAATGCCGGTAAATCGACGTTGCTTAATCGCCTGACCGGCTCTACGGTACTTTCGCAGGACAAGCTGTTTGCTACGCTCGACCCGACGACGCGTTCGTATCGCCTGCCCGGCGGTCGCGGCATGACGATTACCGATACCGTTGGCTTTATTCAAAAGCTACCGCATGGTCTCGTCGATGCCTTTAAGTCCACGCTGTCTGAGGTTCTTGGTGCCGATCTGATCCTTAAAGTTGTGGATGCCTCTGACGAGGACTACGAGCGCCAGCTCGAGGCAGTCGATCGCGTTCTTGACGAGATCGGTGCCGGCGAGCGTTTGACGCTTACGGTGTTCAATAAAATCGATCTTCTCGATAGCGTTGATCGATTGAGTTTCCGTCGTCGCTATCCCGAGGCCGTGCTGTTCTCGGCCCAGACGGGCGAGGGACTCGACGATCTCGTCGACCGTATTGCTCATGAGGCGGCTGCCACCGATGTGTTGCTCTCCGCTGATATCCCGTATCGCGAGGGCGCCCTCATCACGCTGGTGCATGAACAGGGAACCCTTTTGCACGAGGAATATCTTGAGGGCGGCGTTCGTATTGTTGCGAAGCTGCCGGCTCGTATCGCGCCGCGGCTCAAGCGTTATCGCACCGAGTAGACGAGCTCCAAAATGCCCAGAATGATGGGCTGATGCAGCAGATAAAAGGGGAGTGCATGACGTCCAAGGCTGGCGAGCGCCGGCAGGGGGTTGGCGTAGGCCCAACTTGGGGCGGTCTTACCGATTCCCTGCGCTATGTGTGCGGCGAAGTATCCTGCAAGATACATAAAGATAAACGGGATGATGGGGTAGTAATCACCTGAGATAAATCCAGGGCTCGGAAATCCTAGCCACGCCAGGTATGGGACAGGGTAGGTCGTTTTGGGGATGCTCCAGGTGAGGGCGAACAACACAAGGCATAGGGACATGCCCCATCTCGCGGAAATCTTCTTAAGGACGGGATTGGTCAACGCTACGATGCCGGTACATGCGGCCATACAGTAGATGATGCCAAAATTAACCGAATCGTCGACTGAGACAAGTGTTGTTGCCAACCAGACGACGAGTGCTGCTAAGGCGTATTTGGCGGCACGTTTGATATTGTTGCGCGAAAGAGTGCACATCCAACCCGCGATAAACAAGAATACCCAGCTGATGCTGGCGCGCCAGATGTCTTGAAAGACAGTCTGGGTAAACCAGGGCATATCCCAACCGTACAGGTAGGCGAGATCGTAGCAAGCGTGAAAACC
>CALDBJ010000073.1 GCA_937937835.1 uncultured Collinsella sp. | reverse complement strand
ATACCATCACGCAGCACTCGGCCAGTCGGAGACATACCCCTCGGCACCGGCGAATCCATGACCGCCGTGCGCGTCGAGGAACGCCTGAGTATCAGGGTCGAGCGCCGGTCCCTCGCCCGGCACCGACAGATCGGGCACGGGCGTCTTCGACACGTCCCTGAGCGACTTCCTCGCCTCATCGGTCACCACGGAGCCGGACAGCTCCACGCGCGGAGCGGGAGCGCCGCCGGGTACCTTCTCCGGGTCAAATTCAAATTCGAACCCGACAAGGGAAGCGCGGCCACGTCCCGGCTTCTTCTTCAGGTACTTGCGATGCACCTTCAGATTCAGCAGAGGTCCCAACTCCTCCTCAATCGGCTTAAGAACATACTTGTTGATTTCGCTCGGCCGATACGATTTGGGTACGTCGAGCAGTCGGCGGAAGTCCTCAAGGCTGACCTTCCACACACCGGTTTGTCGGTACTGCTTGAGCCTCCTGTAGCACTCCTTGGCGTAGCTGGAGCGCAGGGCCGTGAACTCGGCCAGCTCGAAGCGGGTGAACTGCGAGGTGAGGTCGTTAAGCAGGAACGAGAAGCGCGAGTTCACCGATACGGTGAGTGTGCGTTTGGTCGGGCTGGTGACGAAGCCTGCGAACAGGGCGAACTGGATGATGTCGTGCTCTTCGTTCTGGAACTCGAAGTTGAGCGCGAGCAGGCGACGGTTCACATTGGCAATCTGCTTGGCGAACTCATCGTTGGTCATGTTCCTCTGAAGTCCGGCCAGCCGCTTCAATTCTTCGAACGTGAACGCCACCTCGTCCGTGCCCTTGTCCCGCACGCGAGACGCGATGGCCATCAGCAAATCAAGATCGAGCGCGGTGAACTTGCGCAGCGCCTGATTGTTGAACTGGTTCGAGTACTTCACGATCTCATCGGACATGACTGCATTCTACCATAAAAACGAGATTTTTATATTTTCTACCCTTTATTCTCCCAAAACCTCGTTTTTATTCCTCAAAAGCGTCCTTTATTCTCCCAAAACCTCCCCTAAATAATTCCCAAAATCTCCCCTTTAATCTCCCATTTTCTCCCCTTTAATAGTGCGTTTCCCCTACTGCCGTAAGGCCTGCGGGGAGTCTAAAAGAGTACAAAAGATTCTATAAAAAGGGGCTCCGCCCCGATGAAGAGAAGAAACCGACTCAGTTCCAAGGCTGCTGCTGCCATTGCTGTGGCTGTTGGAATCCGGGCTGGTAGCCATAGCCCGGCTGCTCCTGTATCTGAGGCTCTTGGGGCAGGTCACGAACCTGTTCCCGCAGCTCACCCGCCGACTCAGCGCTGGGGAGCCTCACGCCCGCGTCAGAGGCCCATGCGCGCAGTTCGGCGGCATGGGCCTTGAGCATGTCCAGCAGCCTTTGCCGGTTGCCCTCGTCGTTCCAGACGCCCTCGTCGTAGCCAAGCACGCCCTCGTTGGAGAGGATGCCGCCCAGCCGGATGATCAGATGGGTGCGCCGCTTGCGCGCCTTGGCGTTCTCCCTAGCCACGATGCGCTGTTTGCGCGCCCTGAGCTGCTTCATCCGGCGCTCGATGTCGGCCATCTGCTCCTCGACGCTCCTGGTCATCGGTTCCTCCCTGCGTTCCGTCGGTTATCAATCAGGACGCTAGACCCCACGGCAGCACGGCACGGGGCACGGCGTCTACACACCAAACCTAAACCCGGAAGAACGGAGCCGGTTTGGACATCCAAGCCGCGAGGGCGAAGCGTTCATCAATGCCGAACGTGCCGCCCCCGCCGATTTCCGCGCGCATGACGGCCACGGGAGGGAAACACCGACCGGAAAAGCCTCTTCGCAAGCTGCGGCAGCTTGCGAAGAGCAGCCGAGAGGATCAGCCTTGCCGCAGTCTCAGGAAACTCCCCGTAAATCAATCCCATGAATCGCCAAGCCCATTGCATAAGAGCATCAGAAAATTCGTCCATGCACCGCTCTATGCGTCGACCGACACGCCGGTAACGGAACCATCCCCGCAAGGTCAGGTGGAAGTCCCTCAATTTCATTGAGGGCGCACTTACATGTTACCGGTGGTAACATTCAGCGTAAGCGCGCTCTCCCGAGGGGCCACTCCGTGGGGGCCAAGCGTGCGCCGCTTGGATCCGCGCCCCGTCCCGGCGGGGTGCCGGCCACCTCCCCGGTGGAGGGCCAACGGGCCTCCCGGCCCTTTGGATTCCCGGAAAGGAGTACAGTCCCGTGGCGATCTACTCGTTGCACGTGTCGAACGTGAGCCGTGCCGCCGGCTCCAGCGCCGTCGCCTCCTGCTCGTACATCACCTCGCGTCGGATGCGCGACGAGCGCACCGGCGAGGCGTTCAACGGGTTCGGCCGCAGGGAGCGCGTCGAGCATGTATGCACGATGCTGCCCGAGGGCGCGCCCGGCGAGTACCTCGACCCGGAGCGTTTGTTCAACGCCGTCGAGATGGCCGAGAAACGTTCCGACGCGAGGCCCGCGAAGAAGATCATGGTCGCCCTGCCCCGCGAGTTCGACGCCCGCGAACGCTTCCGCGCACTGGAGGACTTCATCTCATGGAACATCACGGCCAACGGCTACGCCTGCACGTACGCCATCCACACCGACAAGGACGGACGTAACCCCCACGCGCACATCCTCGTCGCCAACCGGCGCATCGACCCGAAGACCGGCAGATGGGCGGCGAAGAGCCGCAGCGAGTTCGCGTTGGACGCCAACGGCCGGCGCATCCCCGTCATCGACCCCGACACCGGACGGCAGAAGATCGGCGCCAGAAACCGCAAGGTCTGGAAGCGCGTCAACGTGAGCAACAACCCCTTGGACTCCAAGGAGTTCCTCGAAAGGCTCAGGCGCGAGTGGGCCGACTCCTGCAACGCCCTGCTCCCCGGATACGCCGTCATCGACCATCGGAGCTTCAAGGCGCGGGGCATCGAACGCATCCCCACCATCCACGAGGGATACGCCAGCCGCGAGATGGAGAAACGCGGCGGCAGGGGCGACCTGTGCGAGGAGAACCGGCGCATCCAGGCCCTGAACCGGCTCCTCGACGCGCTTAGGGCCATGATCGGGCGGCTCTCCGACCAAGCGCAAGGCATCCTGACGGCCGTCAAACGCCGCCAACGGCCCTCAGGCGCGCCACAGGCCCCTTCAAGCCCTGAACCGGCCGAAAGGCCACAGGAACGCCCGCAGGCTCGTGAAACGCCGCCACAGGCCCCGCAGGAACCCCCGAAGCCCATCAGGACGAAAAAGGCGCTCACCGACAGGTTCAAGACACGGCTTGACGAGCGGCTGGCCGAAAACGAACGCAAACAGGCCGAAAAACAGGCCGAACCCGACATGGAGGAGACATGGGACCTCTCCGACCCCGCCGACCCGCTCAACATCGGCATGGGCTGGGGCACGGGAGGCCACGGACTCGGCCTGTGAGAACGCCGGGAACGCAAAGGGCCGGCATCCGAAGACACCGGCCCGAAATTTAGAAAGACATCCTTACCAGCGGGTAACGGATACGCCGTCGACGCCAGAGCCGTCTGCCGTGGCGATGCGCATCCACGGACCAGCTGCGACAGGGGTGTATGTAACTCCATTGATTGCGAAGGTGATCTGTCCCGACTTATTGCCGGTCGTATAGCTGTTGCGATACGGCCAGGACCCCGTTGCCGTTCCGGTGCCTGCAAACTGCATGTCACCCAAAGCGTTCCCGCCAGCCCAGCATCCAGCATTGGAATCAGCGCATCCACGCGAGACAGTTACCGAATAATCTTCAGCCTCGCTCGGCGGCAGCACGTCCACCAATTCGCCGTTGCTGGAATCAAAGAGAATCGTTGTGCCAGGTTCGCCGACAATCATGTCCCCGCCCGACGGAGTGGTGGTAAGTTCATAGAACGACTCGTCAGTGGTTTCTTGAGCAGATGCCACCGGGACTGCCGTCGACAGGAGCGCCAGCAGAGTCATTGGAACCACTGCCATCTTCAAATGCTTGGTACGTAACATTTTTGCCCCCCTTGATTAGGTATGCCAGACGTGCGTCTGACAAGGAAATTATAGCTCTTGGACCTTGGAGTGACGTGCTCCCCTCCACCTAACGTCCTGACGGACGTTTGAGGTGGGGGGGCTTCCCGTTCAAGACACCCAGCGGTGCCAGTATCAGCGGGCTATCCCCGTGCGCCCCACGGTTCACGACTGTCATCCTACTATTGCAAGGAAAGGCGTCGTCCCTCGTCTCTGATGTTCTTGGCGGCGTTCACGTCCCTGTCATGCCATGCACCACACTCCGGGCACGCCCATTCGCGCACGCTCAGATCCTTGGTGTCCGCATACCGATGTCCGCAGTCGGAGCACAGTTGGCTGGACGGATACCATTTGCCGACCTTGACCAAGCCGGGTTTGCCCTGCTCCACGAGTTTGCGGTCAAGCATGGCGCGCAGCACGCCGAACCCGTTGTCCATGGTGCTTTTGCCTAGGCGCAGTGTCTGCGCTATGGCGTGCAGGTCCAAATCCTCGACGCATACGCAATCATAGGATTCGGATATGCGGTTCGCGGCCTTGCGCAGGAAATCCATACGCATGTCGCGGATACGCTCATGCACCTTGGCGACCTTGCGTTTCTGCTTGGACCAGTTGGCTGAGCCTTTGACCATGCGAGACCATTTGCGTTGTTCGAAAGCGAGCCGTTCCTGCCATTGCCGGTAAAAGCGCGGGTATCCCGCGCGCACCCCATCGCTGGTCACGTACAGGTCGTGCGACGAATAGTCCAATCCGACGAAGGTGCTGGGATGTACGGGTTCGGGTGCTTGGGTCTCGTACTCGAACAGGACAGTGGCCTCGTACCTGCCGGATGGGCGATGCTCGACGGTGACGCTTTTGAGTTTCCAGCCGTCGGGTATGCGCTTGTGCTGGCGAACCTTGACGGGTCCAACTTTGGGTAGCCTGAGTCGGGTGCCTCCGTTCTCGAATCGGATGTTGTTATTGATGCAGTTGGTCGTGTAGGTCTGGCGGGAGCGGTGCTTGCTCTTGTATTTCGGGAATCCTGACTTGGGGTTGGCGAAGAAGCTGCGGTATGCCTTATCCAAGTGCATTTGCGCGTTGCACAGGGCCATACTGTCCACGTCCCTAAGGAAAGGGTAGTCGTCCTTGTACAGTCTTGGCGTCGACGGCAGTTCTTTGCCTTGCGCGTCGGGCATGCCGAACCGGGACTGGTAGGAGGCGATGCGTGTTTCCAGCATGAGGTTGTACACGAGGCGCGCGCAGCCGATGGTGCGGTCGATCAGGTTCGCCTGCCCCTTGGTGGGGTAGGCGCGGTACTTGACCGCCCTGCGTCGTGTGATCGTCGTCGTGCTCATTTGCGTCCCTGACTCTCGATGTACCGACGTATCACCTCGATGGGCGCGCCTCCTGTGGTGAGCAGACAGAAGCTGCGGCTCCAGAAATATTCCTTCCAGAGTTTCTGACGGATACGCGGATACTCCTGTTTGAGCAGGCGGCTGGATGCGCTCTTGTATGCGTTGATGAACTTCGACAGTTCCGTTTTGGGCTGGGCGCGGAACAGGACATGCACATGGTCTTGGTCGTGGTTCCATTCCTCGACGGCTATCCCGTACTTGGGCGCGATGTACTCGAAGATTTCCCGTGCACGGGCGGAGATTTCGTCGTCGAACACTTTTCGCCGGTATTTCACGACGAGCACGAGGTGGTAGTGCATGAGGAACACCGAATGATGATTTGATTCCAATTTCACTGCCATCACCCCAATTCAGTAATGCACGACTGAATACGATTATAACACAAGAAGAAACGCTGATTCATCTCCCGCCTACGCTCCGCTAAGAGGCGGGAGAATCCTCAGCGCGACAAGTTGAAGACGCCGGCCCCGCATCCGAAGACGCGGGGCCACGGCCCAATCAAAGGGGATGGCGGGTAACCCATCCCGCCGGCATCGGCCATCCCCGAAAAGTCATGCATGCCCGCCTGATCGTAAGGGGGAAGTTAGCAGCGCCTCCGCCGGCGTTTCCATCTTAGCCGATACGATTGGCGTCGTCGATGGACGTCTTGTAGCAGGGACGAAAACCGACCGCCCGGCATCCGCCGGGCGACGCTGCCGCGCCAGTCGCGGCGCGGCCCGAACGAAAGGCGCAGCACATGCGCATGGGTAACAAGGGGCCGCACGGCCGGCCCTGGATATGGCTGATGGCGGTCATCGTCATCTGCCTCGCTCCCGTGATGGATCCCATCGCGGCCGACATCACCGTGACGGCCCTGGCCGTCTGGGCGATGGCATCCAGCCGCCGTTGACGGCGCAACCTGCCGCGGGTCGGAGCCCGCGGCAGGCCCCTTGTTCAGAAAAGAGTCGGCTCGATACCAGGCTCCATCCGATCATCGGGCATGGCCTGTGAATCATGGCTGCGTCTGGCCACCTCGAATGGTGTCAGACCATCGTGGGCCGCCTTATACGCATCCAGTTCAGCCCTGGCTCGTTCCGCCGCAAGTTCACCGCGCTCGATCTTGATTTGCTGATGGCGGTCATCGCCGTCTGTCTCGCACCGGCGGTGCATCCCATCGCCGCGGACATCATCCTCACGGCCCTGGCCGTCTGGGCGATGAGAAACAGCCGCTAAACGGCACCCGGCCCGTCCGAGCGCAAGCCCGGACGGGCTTTCACATACCATCACGCAGCACTCGGCCAGTCGGAGACATACCCCTCGGCACCGGCGAAT
>CALDBJ010000072.1 GCA_937937835.1 uncultured Collinsella sp. | reverse complement strand
AGGGAGCGCTCCCGCAAACTGCCTCTTGACAACTTATAGGAGCGTCGGTTTTATTGAGGCAAATATGTTGGGTGCTCGGCATTTCCAAAAAAGTCTACTCACTTAGCCAGCGGGCAGCCAAATGATTATTAAATCCCCGCCCTAGAAAAATCAATTAGTGGGCAGAAGGGCAAAAGTAGTCAAAAAAGCCCCGTCCCAAATTAGCTACGGTAGAACGGCGGAACAAGGTTATTCGCCCGGGTTGATGTTCGCGTAGAACTCGGCCCCGTCGTCCAGGCGCAGGATCCCGACGCGGCCGAACTCGGAGCCGGTGGCGGCGGCGCAGTCGATGTCGATGCGATCGGGAACGCCGGCGGTATCCTCGCCGCCCAGGCGCACGATCTGCCCGCGGCCCGACTCCTCATCGAGCCCCGCCAGGCCGCCCAACTCGCAATAACGCCCGAGCGACACCGTAGGCGTGTGGCCGCTCACGACGACCGGGCCCTTGCCCTCGGCGGAAAGCAGCCCCGTCGGCGCATCCCAGTAGCCATGGCGAATCCACAGCAGGTCATCGAACGACTGCACCGCAAGCATCTGCTGCAGTAGCTCGCGATCAGCATCCACCGCCCCCGCGCCATCGACACAATCAACCCCATGTTCAAGCAAAAACGCCCGCGCCGCCTCGGTCTGGATACCGGCGTGCACCAGTAGATACGGACGCTCGTCAGTCTCGGCCACCGCGTAGAGCGACAGCGTCGCCATCCAACGCACGAGCTCCTCGTACGCCTCAAATTCCATATCGTTGAGCTGCTGACGGGTAGTCCAACCGCCGTTGATATCCCAGGTCTCGGCATCGAGCGGATCCTGGCCAATGATGGCATCGAGCATGATCTGCTCGTGATTGCCCTTGAGCACGCGAGCGTTGGGTAGCGAGCGCACGAGCTTAATAACGCCAACCGGATCGGGCCCGCGATCAATCATGTCACCCAGCACGTACAGGGTATCGTCGGACGCCAGCGAAATCTTGGACAGGGCCTCGTCAAGCGCACGCACGTGCCCGTGAGCATCGGATGTCACATAGATCGCCATGGAACGCCTCTCTTTACATTGCGGCCGAAGCCCGGCGCCGCAACTAAAACTTCAAGTTGAACTTAAACGTTACCCATTGTACTCCGTTGCAATAAAGCTGGGAAGGGTTACATACCGTCAACGGTCGCCAGCGCACGCCCGTCAACCCGCATCGCTCACGCGACGCCGTCAGGCCCAGCGCCCCGGCCAGCGACGCTCGCGCCGCAGCCTCGTGTCGAAAATGCGCACGCCCGCAGTCCAAGCCCATAAACCCACCACCTTTGGGTACAAATAACCGCAGACAACTAGCCGTGCCACGCCAACCACCCAGGAGCGGACACTATCCATGAACCAGATTCTTCTCTTTATCGGCCTCGTCATTATTCTGTGCCTGACCATCAAACCCGTCGGAAAAAAGCTCCCCTTCCCCACCCTGCTTATCTTTATCGCGCTGGGCATGCTGCTGGGCGTCAACGGTCCGGCGCACATAGACTTTAGCGACTATGCGCTCACCGAAACCGTCTGCAGCACGGCGCTGCTGTTCATCATGTTCTACGGCGGCTTTAACACCAACATCGACCGTGCCAAGCCCGTCGCCGTGCCCGCGGTGCTGCTGAGCACGCTCGGCGTCGTCATCACCGCTGGCATCACCGGCGTGTTCGCGCACTTTGTACTGGGCTTCGACTGGATCGGCGGCCTGCTGCTGGGCTCGGTCGTGGCGTCAACCGATGCGGCCAGCGTCTTTAGTGTGCTGCGCGAGCACAGTCTTTCGCTAAAAGGCGGCACCGACTCGCTGCTCGAGGTCGAATCGGGCTCCAACGATCCCGTCGCCTACATGCTCACCGCCGTGCTCGCCACACTCGCGGCGGGCGGCAATATCGACATTCCCGTGCTGCTGACCAAGCAGATCATCCTGGGCGTGGGGTTGGGCCTTGCCATCGGCTGGACATCCAGCCGTCTGATTGAGCGCGCACACGCAACGGCCGAAGGCGCGCACACCATCTTCTTGTTCGCCGTGGCCATCGTCGCCTACGCGCTGCCGAGCTACCTGGGCGGCAACGGCTTTTTGGCCGTATACCTTGCCGGCATTGTGCTGGGCGCAAGCGACATCACCGGTAAGGTCGAGATGGCGCACTTCTTCGACACCCTCACCGAGATGGCCGAGATGACCATCTTCTTTTTGCTCGGCCTGCTCGTGACGCCCGCCCGCCTGCCGCAAATGCTGCTGCCGGGCCTGGCACTCATGGCGTTTATGCTCTTTGTGAGCCGCCCCATTGCCGTTGGCATGCTACTGGCGCCCTTTAAGACGAACCCCCGCCAGGTCGCGCTCGTAAGCTGGGCGGGCCTGCGTGGCGCGGCTTCGGTCGTCTTTAGCCTCTTTGCCGTGGTGTCCGGCGTTCCCGGTGGCCACGACCTATTTGACCTGGTGTTTGTGATTGCCGTGTCGAGCATTGTGGTGCAGGGCTCGCTGCTGCCGGCAGTGGCGAAGAAACTCGATATGATCGATGCAGAAGGCGACGTGCGCCGCACGTTTAACGATTACCGCGACGAGGACGGCATGTCGTTCGTTAAGCTCAAGGTGGGCGCGGGCCATCCGTTTGCCGGTCGCTCGCTTGCGGACATTGGCAGCGTCACCGACATGCTCGTGGTCCTGGTGCTGCGTGACGGCGCACACCCCGTGCTGCCTAACGGTGATACCGTAATTGAAGAAGGCGACCTTCTGGTTATGGCCGCGCCGACGTTTGAAGAGCGTGCCGAGGTTACGCTGCGCGAGGTCACCGTAACGCCCCACGGGCGTCTGGCAGGACAGCGCCTGCGCGACGTGCCGCAGGGCAAGCACCCCTTTATCGTCGTGATGCTCAAGCGCGACGGCCAAACCATCATCCCCGACGGCAACACCCTCATATACGCCGGCGACGAAGCCGTCATCGCCACGCTGGCGTCGTAGCGACCAGGGGGTTGCCGTCCCGAATTGGCTACATTTGAGCATCAATCGCCCCGGCTGGGGTCTCGTTGCGGACAATTAGCGTCTCTCAAAACTAAGTGAGTAGACTTTTGCCAAATCGCCAACCACGCCACCAAAGCACAAGTCTGTGACCTGCGGGTTTGTTGAAGCAAATTTGTCGAGTGCTCAGGATTTCCAATAAAGCCTACTCACTTAGCCAGCGAGCAGTCAAAAAAAAGAACGGTCGCGAGCTCATTAGGCTCCATTGCGACGGCTTATCGTGCATTTTCGCGCAGCTGCGGGTGCAGACGCCCCTTCCCAAATTAGCTACCCTAGTCGTCGTCGACGGCAAAGTCGCGGAGGTCGAGGCCTTCGCGTTCGGCTCGGGCCAGGAGCTCTTGGGGCGACTCATCCTCGATATCCACTGCGTCGAGCATGGCAGCGGGAAAGCCCACGCCGACTGCGCTCCCAGCGCGATCGAGCAGGCTCTCGCGTAGCTGGTCTACATCAACGTCGATCTTCATGGTGAAATCTCCCGCCAAACCAGACCCTTACTCGTCAGTGCCAAGCTCATTCACGGCAGCAACAAAAGCCGCAACCTGCTTGTCGTCCATCTGCGTGGCCAAGCGCCCCACGGGCTCATCGTAGGCGAACTGCACCTTATCGATAAAGCAATCCCAAGCACGCTCATCCACACGCACGGCAGCCTCGCAATACTGGCTGAGCTTTTTGAGTCCATACCAAAACGCATCCACATGACGCGCGGGATCCTCATCCAGCACGCCATCGTAACGGCGTCCGTTAAACTCCTGCATGCGCGCCACGGCAACCTTGAGCGAATCGCCGCCCTCGTCCGAAGCCTCATCCACCAGCTCGGGAATCGCAACCTCACGCCGAACAGTATGCCTGGTTGCACCATCGTACTCGCCCACCAGCACGTCCTCAGCAAGCCGAGAATCGTAGTCCAAATAGCTCGTGCCACAACAAATGCCGTGCGGGGAGCCTGTGCCAAACGCACAGAACAACCCGCCGTCGGCAACAACGCGGCGGTAGGTCTCGAACGACTTCTTAACCTGAACGAGCAGCTCGGAAAGCAAACCGGCATCGCACGCCATCTCGCACGCAACGCACGCAGACTCCGGCAGCCCCGAAGGCTCCACCGTGCTCCCCGCAACGCGGGCAGCGCGCTCGGCCCGATACGCCTGCGCCGCCAAGCGCGCTCGCTGCGCAGCGCCGCGCACGTTCGTAAGTTCACGCTCCAACGCCACGTCGCCAGCAACATCACCGGCCAAATCGCCCGTAAACCCGTCAGCGCGCTGCGACCCCGTCGCACTCAGCTCGGACTCAAACGTCGCTGTGATCATGCCCGCAAGGTCCGTCGCATCGGCGGCACAACGCAACTGCTCCAGTTGCGTACACAGCAGGTCGGCATCCAAAGGCACGGCGTCGACAACGCGCACGCCACTCAAGCGCGCCACGTCCTGCAGCACCATAGCCCCCGCAGCATCGTATGCCGCACGAACCCTGGCCGCCGTATTGGCACGCAGCTTTACCTCGATAAACGCAAGCGTCTGCTCCAGGCGCGTCAGCAGCTCGGCCTTGTCCTCCATGCGCAAAAAGGCAGCATAGCGACGCTCCATCCGCAGCGGATCAACAATGCCCGCCTGCTTGCGAGCGTGTGCAAGCGCAGCGCTCTCAACACGGCGAACATACCCATCAACAGCCCGCACGGCAGACTTGCGCGCAGCGTGCTCAGCAGCCTCGACGCCCCTAAGAACACCCAACAGCTCGCGGGAGTGCGCCTTGCGCACCAGCTCCCCACGATCGTACTGCTCAAGCGCCGTCTGACGCTTGGCTACCGATTCAAAGCCAAACAGCTCGTCGAGCAGCTCGCCAACAGAACGCTCGCCCGCCATGGCAAGGCCTCCTTACCCGAACACGCCAATACGCTCGCGGGCTCACGCGCACACAAACCCGCTCGCCCGCACTTCTACAGATCCAGAGCCTTTTTCGCAGCGTCAACCGGGTCGCCATCCATGTAGAACACCGGGCTCAGGCCCGAGATAATCTCGGACGAAACGCTCTGCAGGCCCGCGATGGCACTCAGCGGCAAAATCACGCGCTTGGCGCCGGCGTTTTTGGCCACGCGCATAATGTCCTCGAGCCCGCGGATCTCGTCCATAGAGCCCGACATGCGCAAGATTCCCGGAATCGCCAGCGCAGGCATCACCGGGCGGTTGCATGCCGCAGAGCAAAGTCCCACAAACTCGGCGAGCGAAACTTCCTCGGACAGGCCCTTGCTCTGTAGGTCGTTGTAGAACAGCAGGTAATCCTTGGAGCCAATGTGCATGCCCGGCGCCACGCGGTTCGCCAGGTTCACAAAGTTGTCGAACGCGGCTTCCAGCGTATCGCGCACCGGCTTGTTAAAGGCCACGCCCTCGTACTTAAACTTGCACTCGCCGGCAACGGCCTTGTTCTCCAGCTTGTATACGGCAACCTCGCCGCCCTGCGACCTGCCCACGCCAAATACGTGGCCGGACAGCAGCGGCCCGTCGGGAATCAGCGTGTCCTCGGTCTGCTCGGGCACGCGCACCACGTGCACGTCCTGCGGGTTGTCGGCATCCATATAACCCAGGTTGACGTCGATAAACTCGACGCCCGCCATAATCTTGAGCTGCTCCTTTACACGGCGACGGCCCTCAATGGCGTAGTCCAGCAGCCAGCGCACGTCGTCCTTGTCCATAGCCTCGTCGGGGAACAGCAGCTTGGCCAGGCCGCTAAAGGTCTTGCGCACGGCGATCTCGTCACGCTTGTTAAAGTCGCTGTTAAAGCGGAAATACCGGTCGATATGGTGCGTAAAGTCCTTGCGACGCATCTCCTTGCAAAACTCCGACAGGCAGTCGGTGATCAGGCCGTAATGCCCGGTCAGCAAGCTCGAGCGCATCTTGGGAATCTCCCAGCCCGGCAAGTAATAGTGGATACGGTCGAAGAAGGCCGAATCGTTGTTAAACTCCGGCGGGAACGGATCAAACAGGTGCGTGGTCTTAAGGACGTTTTGCACGGTGTCGTTGATGTTGCCCTCAAAGACCATGGAGGCATCGGCGTTAATCTGGTCGCGGCCGCGCGCGTAGCTGCCGCTCGCCATGTAGTCCTTCATGATCTGCACGGCGTTGGTGTCCTTAAAGCGCATGCCGGCGACCTCGTCGAACGTCACGCAGTCCCAATGGCCCACCAAGCCCACGCGGTCGGCGCGCATGGAGTTCATTCGGCCGAATAGGTTGGCCGTGGTTGTCTGGCCGCCCGAAAGCAAGATGGCGTAGGGCGAGACCTCTTTGTAGATATGGCTCTTGCCGGTGCCGCGCGGACCCAGCTCGCACAGGTTGTAGTTGCGCTCGATGAGCGGCACCATACGCTCGATAAAGTGCAGGCGCTCTTTCTCGGAAAGCTCGTTGGGCTCATAGCCAGCGGAGCGCAGCAGCATGTTGAGCCACTCGTCGCGCGAGAAATACTGGCGCTCTTCGACCATGGCATCCAGGTCCAGGTTGGGCATCTGAATGGGCGTTAGCGACGCCACGCTGAACGGAGAGTCCTCGGGCCCACGCTTCTTACGCTTGGCCTTGGCGCGGCGCGGCGCATCGTCGCCAAAGACCTCCATGCCAAACTCGTCTTCCTCATCCAAGGGGTGACGATACTCGATGCTCATGATGCACCAAATACCACCCTGCAGAATCTTGGAATAGTCGCGCACGTACTCGGCCGGCATCACAAACGGCTCGATGGTCAGGTTGGCAAACGACGCCACGTAGATATCTTTATACTCGTCGAGCTTGGCCGTCACCTTGTCGATGATGGTAAAACGACCCAGCTCACGGATCTTGGACTTAATGCGCTCGGACTCGTCGGGACGCACGTAGTTATCGGTGAGGATCCTGCGGATGCGATCCAGGCCCTCTGCCACGGCATCCTCGTCGTCGGTTGAGCAGTACATGCCCAGCAGGTACTCCAGCACAAAGGTGGGCACGTTGGCGCCGCGCTTCATAAGGGCCGTCAGGTCCTTGCGCACGATCTTGCCGGCAAAGTGCTCAAGCAGTTTGCCATCCAGCCCGTCCATGTCGTAGCCGTCGTCCTCGGGAGCCTCGTCCGCGGCCTGGTCATAGCCATCGGTCGAGGATTCGTCCTTGGTGGTCGCCACAGACTCAACGGGCACAGCACCCAACGGCTCCGGGGCAGGCACGGCCTCCTCCACGGGCACATCCACATCAATCGAGGGAACTTCCCACAGATCGTCGTCATGGCTATCAAACATAGGGCACACTCCTAAAAACCAAAGTCAGCAACAGGGGCAAACGAGACGGCAATGGTATACGTCTCGCGCCAAACGATCTTGCCCGTCTCGCGCTCGCGGCAGACCAGATAGTACGGACCCTTGGCCGAGAATCCATCCGCTGCATGCAACGCAAACTTGGCATGCACAACGCGCTCCTGCGAATTAACAGAAGTCTTGTTAGCATGCGCCTTGACCGTATCGCTCACCTCGTTGCCGCTTGCATCGGTAAACACCAGCTCGTATTCGCACGGCAAGACCTTGCCTTGGGCTGGTTCTTCCTGGATCAAGTTGAGCGAGAAGAGCGAGTTGGTCACCCGGCGCCCCTCACTTAGCACGCGCAACGTCGCCGCGCGCGTGTCGACAAAGTCCTTGGAACCCGAGCGCGCACGCCAAAATCCAATAACGGGCACGCAAAGCTCCTGCAGGCTCATGCCGCCGTGGACGTAGTTGTTAGTGCCGCCGGGACGCTTGAAGTGCACGTTCTCGCGCGGGGCAAACCCCTCAAAACCGGCGCCCAAACGTCCCATGTTAACATTAACAAACACCCCACGTACCTCGTCCGAAAGCTCGCCCACGGCCTCGTTGGGCACCACCAGATGACGCTTGCCGTACATGACGGGAGCGTCAAGGACGGGAAGGTCCGGTTTGCCGAGCATCTGGCACTCGCTGAGCTCCCGACGCGTGTAGATAAAGCCGTGGTCCGCCGTTATAACAACACGCGCGCCCGGGGCGTCGGTGCACACGCGACGCGCCAACGCAGCAAGTTCCTCCACGGTGTCCGCACAGGCACCGAAGACGTCATCCTGCGTAGCGGCCTTCTCGCCCGTGGCATCGATCTTGTTGTGGTAGAGGTAGACAAGTCTTGAGTCCTTGAGCAGCGCCTTACGCTCGGTTCCCGCCATGTTGAGGTATGCGCTCGAGCGTAAAGCGCAGGCCGTGGGCTCAACGTAGGTAAGTACGGCCTCGCGCTGCGGAGTCGTCGCAGTGGGCATGCCGTCAGCCAACACAAACGAGCCATCCGTTGCAAGCTCAAGCGCTTGGTGTGGCAGCAGCGCGGGCATGCCCACCTCAGTAATGGAGGGAAAGACCGCCTGCACGCTAGAGACCTTGACGTTGCCTCCGCGCTCGCGCTCGAGCAGCGCCGCAACGTCGCGGGCCACCTCATAGCGCAACGCGTCGCTCACGATAATGACCGTCGTTTTGGCAGAGCCCACAAAGGTGGGCAGCACATGCCAGTAGAACTCATCCTGCCGTGCAGGGCCATCGATGTAGCCGCAATCGGCCCACTCCCCTTGCGCAGCGGCTGCCCAGCAGGCATTGGCATCCGCCAAGAACCAGTTGCTGTAGAGATTCTCCGCCCAGTCCGCCACAGCGCGGGTGGGCTCCTCGAGCACATCGCACTCAACGGAGCGCGTCCGCAGATACGCGGTGCACATATGGCGATAGGCAACGTCCATGGCATACCAATCGGACGTGTAGGCATCCCACACCTGCTGGGGTTGCGCCAGATGGAACCCGCCCGCGTGCGTCTGCCTAAAAGAGCACATATGGGCCACGGCAGCAAGCAGGTCAAAGTAGCTCTCAACGCGACGGTACCAGCTTAGGTCGCAACGGCGCGCAGCAAATGCGCGCGCATCCTCAACACGGTCTGCACCATGCGCAAACGAGCAGAACAGCTTCGAGAGCACGGCCTCATTGACGCACGGAAACACATCAAGCGAGGCCAGCGCATCGATCGGCAAAGCCTCAAACCGCACAAAGAGCCCGCGGGCATCCTCCACCAAACGACAGATCTCAAATAGGTCCTCGCTCGACGCCTGGGTGTCGGCGGCCTGGTCCCACGTGCGCACCGCCTCAAGGCAATAGGGGCCGTAGGTGGGAGCCACATAGCTTTCGAGTCCCTTGAGCGCCCCCGCGGGAAGCGCGGTAGACGCCGCTGTAAGGAGCACATGGGATGAAAGCATAAGCAATGAGTCGCGCTCATACAGCGGTCCCTCAAACCCATAGCAGCGAAGCATAAAGGCAGAGAGCACATCGCGCACGCAGTACTTGTCCATCAACTCGGCCAGCGCCTCGGGACCCTCGCGCAGCAGCATGGTCATACAGCCACGCAGCACAAACGCGGGGCGCGCGTCACCAAGCTCTTTACCGCCAAAAATCACCGTAAGGATGCCGAGTTCGATATCGGATGCGCCCGAGGCATGCGGAACACACGCGGCAAACTTAGCGCAGCGGGTCTTGGCATCAAAGAACGTCTTGTGCTCGCGCAGGCTCTCGCGCACGGCGTCGATATTCTCGATGCCTAGCTGATCGGCCAAAAGCGAAAGATAGTCAGCCTGGAACTGATCGGCATACAGCTCAACATCGGCAAGCCAATCACCCTCAAGCCTGCCGCGCGGGCAACGGCGATACAGCAAGATATCGCTCGCAAGGTCATCGCGGTTGATGAGCTTCTTGACGGCAAACATACGGCCCTCGCAGGCCTCAACAAAGCGCACCGGGCGCTCAAAGTCACCGTGAGCAGGCATTACGCCGGCATCGGCCCCCACGCCGTCGAAACCCTCGGCAGCCAATCGCTCAAACTCAGGAGCAAACTCGCCGTCCGCATCGTGCCAAACCACAACACGGCGCGGCGCGCATGAGGACAACGGCTGCAAAAATCGCAGCTTGAGCTGTTCTTCTACATCGATCTTGGGCATGAATATCCTTACCGTATCTACAGTTACTTAATCTTCGCCAGCACATCCTGAAACTTGGCGTAGTTGACCTTGACGCCGTCATCCAGGTCGATCTTAATCATCTGGTCTGCCAAGTGGTGCAGTTTCTCCTCGTAGGCAATGGTCTCTTTGAGCTGGTCGTTGATCTTTTTGATGCGCTTATCCAAGCGCACGCGCTCGCCGCGCTCGGCACTGACAAGGGCATCGTTGGCATACCCGATCTGGGCACGGTAGCGCTCCTGCTGCTCATGCACATAGTCGGTGCGGATGCGAGCCAACAGGTCAGGCTGGTAGCGATGCATGTAAACAAGGCACTTGAAGCCGTTCTTCTTGCCGCTGTCGAACAGCCAGTAGATGGGGCGCTTCTTATAGGTCTGGCAGTGGTCCTGAAAGAAGTCCTTCAGAAAGTAGGTGCGGATTACCTCGCGCGAGGTACCCTTACCACCGAGTGCCTCGGCAATAAAGGCCAGGTTCTGCTCAAGCGTCTCCTCGCCATACACGGTGCGCACAAAGTCGATAAAGTAGCGCACGATGTCGTCGTCAAAGTACTCGTCATCGGTAATGGGCAGCACGTTATCGCTATCGGGCATAAAGGTCACATGCGCGGAATCGGGCATCTTGGCCAGATAGTCGTCGACCGTGGCGCCCTGATCGGCCAGGACCAGCCCGTCCACATCCAGCGAATAGCGGCCGAACATGCAGCCCACGGCATAGCTTATGAGCGAGGTGATCTCATCGCGCTTGGTACGCACGTATTTGTTACCCTTATAGCTCTCGGGAATCTCGTCGGCGGTGTCGAAGATGCGCGCCACCGAGACGTACTTATCCTCGACCTCGATGGGTACCTCGCCCTCCATGTTGTAGATCTTGGCAAAGATTCGGTTGAGCTCTTCCTCGTTAGCGCGAAGCTGCTCAAAGCGAGTATTGA
>CALDBJ010000071.1 GCA_937937835.1 uncultured Collinsella sp. | reverse complement strand
GAAAAGCCCCCGTTGCCGGAGGCTTCAAGTTCAATTGGTGCGGCGTATAGGATTCCGCGCATCCGCTTCGCGGATCCGCATCGGCTTCGCCCGTCTGCCGGCGGACTCGCCCGCGGGCTGAAAACGCTCCGCGTTTTCTTGACGCCCGCGCCTCGACCGAGGTTCGAATCCGAGCGGTGCCGGCGTAAAAGAAAAGCCCCCGTTGCCGGAGGCTTCAAGTTCAATTGGTGCGGCGTATAGGATTCGAACCTATGACGTTCTGATTCGTAGTCAGACCCTCTATCCAGCTGAGGTAACGCCGCAGCGCAAGACATATAAAACCACTTTAGCTTATTGGAGTCAAGCACAATCTCAAACTTTTTTGTGGAACGCAGTTTTGTCATGCTGCTCCGCATATACCGCTGTTCCCCGTACGATCGATTGGCTTTTCGATCACGTCGAACTTGGCATCAAGTTCCCTCAGGAGCGATCTCACCCGCTGGGCACAATCATAATCGGCAAACGAGATGCTCAGCATGCGCGCGACCTGGTTGGAAGTCCCAACTCCATAGAAGTGCTCCAGCGCCACAAGTCCCTCGTGCATCACAAAGGTCTCGACCACATGCGGCGACTCCTCAAAGCACCATTGTGTCAACGGACCCTCACTCGTCTGCCGAACCACCAGGCCGCCCATGTCAGACGGCTCACACGTTACAAGCAGGTACTCCCCGCCCTCGTCGCTCTCAAACAAAACCACCCGATCATCAAACAGCTCCATCGCGTCCCCTTTCTCTCGCTCTTATTTAGCAAAAGCATAGCAGGTAGATGGCTGTATACAGAACAGTTGTTCGTGTGTTTTCTATTGAGCTGTCCGCACGGCATGGTATGGACCTGCGCACGAAATAGGGCGCCCCCGAAGGAGCGCCCTTGCATATCCCCTATGCAGCCAACTTACGCGACCGGCTCGATCTTCTCGAGACCACCCATGTAAGGACGCAGGACCTCGGGGATCGTGATGGTGCCGTCGGAGTTCTGGTAGTTCTCCAGAATGGCGGCCATGGTGCGGCCAGCCGGCAGGCCAGAACCGTTGAGAGTGTGCAGGTAGCGCGAACCCTTGAAGTTCTCGGGGTCGCGATACTTGATGTTGGCGCGGCGAGCCTGGAAGTCACCGCAGTTGGAGCAGGAGCTGATCTCCTTGTAGGCGTTGTAGCTCGGCAGCCAGACCTCGACGTCGTAGGTCTGACGGGCAGAGAAGCCCAAGTCACCGGTGCACAGGCTAATCACGCGATACGGAAGGCCCAGCTGCTGCAGCAGGTACTCGGCCTCGGCGGTCATACTCTCGAGCTCCTCGTCAGACTCCTCCGGCTTAGCGAACTTGACCATCTCGACCTTGTCGAACTCGTGCTGACGGATGATGCCGCGGGTGTCGCGACCGGCGGAACCGGCCTCCTCGCGGAAGCAGGGGGTGAAGGCGGTGTAGCGGCGCGGCAGAGTGTCGGCATCGAGGACCTCGCCGGCGTGCAGGTTGGTAAGCACGACCTCGGCGGTGGGGATCAGGAAGTTGTCGCCCGAGACGTGATAGGCGTCATCCTCGAACTTGGGCAGCTGACCCGTGCCGAACATGGTCTGACGCTTGACGACGATGGGCGGCCACCACTCCTTAAAACCACGGCTGGTGTGCGTATCGAGGAAGAAGTTGATAAGGGCGCGCTCCAGGCGGGCGCCGGCGCCACCGAGAACGGTAAAGCGGCTGCCGGAGAGCTTATTGCCACGCTCGAAGTCGAGGATGTCCAGATCGGTGCCCAGATCCCAGTGCGGCTTAAAGTCGAAGTCGAACTCGCGCGGGGTGCCCCAACGACGGCGCTCAATGTTCTCGTCCTCGTCCTTGCCGTACGGCGTGGCCTCGCAAGGAATGTTGGGCAAGTGAGCCATGAAGTCGTACTGCTCCTGCTCGAGAGCAGTGCGGCGCTCGGCCAGACCGTCAATCTTCTCGTTGACGGCGCGCACGGCCTCCTTGGCGGCCTCGGCCTCGTCCTTCTTGCCCTCCTTCATCAGGGCGCCGATCTTCTTGGACTCGGCATTGCGCGTAGCCTGGAGCTCCTCGACCTCGGTGATGACGGCACGGCGCTCGTCGTCGAGCTCAAAGAACTTCTCGCGATCCCAAGACGTCTGGCGGTTAGCCATGGCGACATCGATGGCATCGGGGTTCTCGCGAACAAACTTGATATCAAGCATTAGATCCTCCGGCGATATACATTCCATTTAGGTTGCAACCTTGTACATGTATGGGCAAGTATATACTTATGAGCGTTTACGACCCAACTCAACTACGCAAGAAGGCACCCAATGGACGCAGTTTTTTCCTTTTTGTTTGGCACCCGCACCGGTTTTGCCATCCTTTTCGCCGGCGGCATCCTGTTATTTGCGATTCTTGCCTTTGTAATGGAGAAGCGTACCCATAAGATGTACGTCGACCGCGGACCCAAGTCCGAGGATGAGGAAGACAGCTTCTGGGACTAACCTGCCAAAAAGGGACAGGTTTATTTTGGTCTGTTTTATCTGGGCAAACGCAAGCGCCCCGCAACTGGAATTGAACCAGTTGCGGGGCGCTTTTCGCTAAAAGGACAAAACCGCAGAAAATACCTGCCAAAAATAAACCCGTCCTTTTTTTGGTCGGTTTTACTGGAGAGTTGCGTCGATTGCCTTGACCAGGGCGCTGCGCATGCCAGCGTCCTCGAGCGCAACGACGCCCTTGATGGTGGCACCACCGGGCGAGCATACGGCATCCTTCATCGCCGCAGGATGCTGGCCAGTTGCAAGCTGCAGCTTTGCCGTACCTAGCACCATCTGGCTCACAATGCGATAGGCATCGGCACGCGGGATACCGTGCTTGACCGCCGCATCGCCCAGGGCCTCGATTGCCATGGCGACAAATGCCGGAGCGCAACCACCCACCGTGCCGCCCACAAACAGCAGGCTCGTATCGAGCTCGACCACCACACCGAGTTTGCCAAGCAGATCAAGCACCACGGCGCTCTGCTCATCACTAAGCGTGGAAGCCTTCTCGCAAGCGATGACGCCCTCGCCCACCGAAACCGGCGTGTTGGGCACCGTCGAGATATGCGCGACGCCCGGCAGGACCTGCTCCCACTTGGCACTGTCCCAGGTCCAAGCAACCGACAGAACGACCTTTTTGGCAAGAGCATCCTTGAGCGGGGCGAATATCTTCTCGATCATATACGGTTTGACCGCAGCGACCACGATATCGGATGCGGCGACAACCTCGGCGGCATCGTGGCAGACGACCATGCCGCGCGCCTCGCAGCGCTCAACCAGTGCGTCGTAGCGACCCGCGCAGGCGCACATGTCGCTCGCAGCTACACCGGCAGCGATCCAGCCATCGGCCATAGCGCTCGCCATATTGCCAAAACCGACAAACCCAATCTTCATATCTCATAGTCCTTTCAGACACATTCCTCAAAACGAAAGGTATTGTCCCACGCCATTGTTTCGTATTGCCGACCTATTTGTGATACGGCTCGCCACGGCTGATCTTGCAGGCACGGTAAATCTGCTCTAGCAGCACCACACGCGCCAGGTTATGCGGCAAGGTAATGCGTCCAAAGCTGAGCATCTCGTCGGCGCGGGCGCGCACCTCATCACTCACGCCGTCCGAACCGCCGATTACAAAGGCAATGTCGCTGCTGCCTCGCAGCATAAGATCGTCGAGCCGCGCCGAGAGCTCCTCACTCGAACGCTCCTTGCCCTCGATAGCCAGCAGGATCACATGCGCCCGAGACGGCAATGCAGCAAGAATTGCCGCCCCCTCCTTGTCGCGCGCGGCATCCACGCCGCCCGCCTTAGCCGGGTCGATATCGGCCACCTCGCGGATATCAACCTTGGCATAGGCACCTAGGCGCTTGGTGTACTCAGCGCACGCGTCCTTCCAAAAGCGCTCCTTGAGCTTACCGACGCAAACGACGGTGTATTTCACGCGCGTCTACTCCTTCGAATCGTTTTGAACTTTGCTGGCGGTCAGCATCTGCTCGAACATCGAGGCCGACTGCGAAAAGTCGCTCGGCAGCACGACCGTCGAGGTTTTACCCGTGCGAGCGAACTCTGTCATCATCTCGGACCACTGCGTAAACATGAACAGTTGGTTGGCCTCGTCATTGCCGACACCCGTCTCTTGGATGATCTCGAGCGAATCTTTGATACCCAGCGCGATGGCCTTGCGCTGGTTGGCGATGCCCTCGCCCGCCTTTTCCATTGCCTCGGCCTCGGCGGTCGCCTCGGTGACGCGCTTGATGCGGTCGGCCTCAGCGAGCTCCTGTGCCGCAGCGCGCTTGCGCTGGGCAGCGTTGATGTCGTTCATGGAGTTCTCAACCTCGGTCGGCAGTGCGATTTTGGTGATGAGCGTCGACACGAGGGTGAAGCCGTAGGCGGCCATCTGCTCGGAAACGGTAGCGTTGACATCCTTGGCGATGTCATCCTTCTTGGCAAAGACCTCATCGAGTGTGTAGACGGGGATCGAAGAGCGCAGGGCGTCGGTGATGAAGTCACGCATCTGGTCGACGGGCTCCTGCAGCATGTAGTAGCTCTTGTAGATACCCGAATCTGCCGGGCCGGCGCCCATGTCATAGCTCACGTGGTACTGAGCAGAGACCTCAAGGCCGATGGTCACGTTGTCCTGGGTCTTAACGTCGATGCCAAAACCGTTTTTCATGGTGCGCAGACTCACCGTGGCGGCCTTGCGGTCGATCACGGGCACCTTCATGTGGAAGCCCGCGTTGACGATGCGGTTAAACTTGCCCAGACGCTCGATGATCACGGCATGCTGTTGTTCAACGACATAGCAGGCGTTAGGAAGCAGCAGCAACAGGATGATGATGGGAATCAAAAGGCTGGTAAGGGCGGCGATGATACCGGACAACAGCATGGTCTCTCCTCTGATAGGCACACGTTGGCATTAGGATACCCGTACAAGGAGATCGTACATAACAAAAAAGCTCCCATTGCTGGGAGTTCTTTCATTCAATGGTGCGGGCGAAAGGACGTCCGCGTATCCGCTTCGCGGATCCGCACCGGCTTCGGCCGCCTGCCGGCGTCCTCGCCAGCTCGCTAAAAACGCTCCGCGTTTTCTTTACGCTCGCTCCTTCACAGGTTCAAGTCCCTGTGAAGGGCCCATAACAAAAAAGCTCCCATTGCTGGGAGCTCTTTAATTTAATGGTGCGGGCGAAAGGACTTGAACCTTCATGGGGTTGCCCCCATACGGACCTGAACCGTACGCGTCTGCCAATTCCGCCACGCCCGCGTGCAGGAATTAGAATAACGGAGCGCCATCGCGAACGCAAGAACTATTTTTGAAAAAGTTTACAGGCATTTTCCCAAGCTGCTCGCGCGATTGCCTCAGCATCCTCGCCGGTACGATCGACACGGTCGTTGACCAGCGTGTTTGCCGTAATGGAGATCATTGCGGGCTCGCATTCAAGACCGCGGATGGGCTCTGGAGCCATATACGGGCAATCCGTCTCGAACAAAATTCGATCGAGTGGGGTTGCCGCAAATGCCTCGCGCACGTCGTCGTTGCGCTTAAAGGTGGCCGCACCACCATAGGCGATATAGCAGCCCAGCTCCACAAAGCGCTCCATCGTGGCGCGGTCCTCGCCAAAACAGTGCAGCACACAACCGGCCTGGGGCACGCCCACCTCACGAAGCACGTTGTACGCATCAACGTGCGAGGTGCGCTCCCCATCCGAGTCCTCGTGACGCAGGTGCAGCTCCACCGGCACATTGCGGCGCACGGCAAGCTCGAGCTGGCGCGCCATGCAATCAATCTGCACGTTATGGGGTGCCGGCGCGATATCGTCGTCATAGTCCATGTGGTAGTCCAGGCCGATTTCGCCAATACCGGCGCATAAGGGGTCATCAAGTGCCGCAACGACCTGTGCATGAACGTCGTCGGTATAGTCCGGCGCGCCATACGGATGCACGCCGGCAAGATACTTGATCTGCGGGATATCCTGCATCGGAAGAATCTCGCGCACCAGCCAGTCGCTATAGTCCGCCACGCTGCGCTTGTCGGCAATGGGGTCGAACATCGTCACCAACAGGTCGACGCCCGCGGCTTTGGCGCGCACGAGCGTCTCGGGCACATCCTTGCCCCAAAACGAAAGCAGATGTGCATGCGTGTCGGCAAGCGGCGCCAAGGGCACGGGACAAGCAACCGTCTTCTTTTTCTTGGTAAACGTCACGCGTTCGGCATTAGGCGTCATGGATTAGCTCCCGGGCCAGACGGACAAAGTCGGCAACATCGAGCGTCTCGGCGCGCGTGGTGGGTGCGATACCGCAAACCTCAAAAGCGGCATCGAGCACGTCCTTGGCAAAACCGTTGGCGCTCATGGAATTTCGGACGGTCTTGCGCCGCTGAGCAAATGCAGCGTCGATCACACGAGCCACGAACTCGCGATCGAGCCCCTCGGGCACCACGCCGTCAACACGGTCGATACGCACGACGGCCGAGTCCACGTGCGGCGCTGGCATAAAGCAACGCGGCGGCACCTCAAAGCGACCCGTCACCTGCGCATACAGGCCGAGCTTTGCCGTATAGCCGCCATAGGTCTTGTTGCCCGGCACTGCGGCAATGCGATCGGCAACCTCCTTTTGCACCATGACCACGGCACGCTTGAGCGCGGGCATCGTCTGAAAAAACTGCAAGATGATCGTCGCCGCCACGTTATAGGGCAAGTTCGCGACAAATACCGTCGGCTCACCGCCGGCGGCCTGCTCAATCTGCTCCGGCGTCACCTTAAGCGCGTCGCCCATGATAAAGCGGAAGTTGGCGTAGTCGGCGGCGTGAGCATCGAGCACCGGCTCGAGCTCGGGATCGGCCTCGATCGACGTGACGCACGCCGCCTCCTGCAACAGCGCAAGCGTGAGCGTACCAACGCCCGGACCAACCTCGAGCACGCGCTCATCGCCTGCAAGCTCGGCAAGCTCGCAAATGCGCTCAATTACATGGTTGTCGATCAGGAAATTCTGGCCCAGGCGATGCTTGGTCGCAAGGCCAAACTCCTCCAGCAGCTCCCTGGTGGCCGTGGGGTTTGCCAAAGGCGAAGTTGTCATGGTTGCCTCCTCAGCATGATGGCGGCGTCTTGAAACAAAAGGGCATGGACCGTGGCGGCCATGCCCTTACAGCTAAACAGCAAATTGCCGATATGGCGCGCTGCATCTTAGCCCAGACGCGGGAACAGCGGCTCGCCCTTCTCGACAGGCTGACCGCCGGCAAGCAGGCCCCAAGCGCAAATGCCCTTGAGGTCGTCGGTCGCGGCCTCGTCCTCGCAGGACAGGCGGCGCAGGGCCTCGGCAGAGGTCTGAGGCATGAGCGGCATCAGCAGGTGGGCGGCAATGCGGATGGCCTCGAGCAGGTTGTAGATCACAAACGCCAGCTCGTCAGCCTTGGCCTCGTCCTTGGCAAGTGCCCAAGGCTCGGAGTCCTCGATGTAGTGGTTGGCGGCATGGATGAGCTCCATGACCTCGTCCTTGGCTCCGCCGTAATCGAGCACGTCCATCTTGGCCATGTAGCGCTCAACCAGACCGTCGGCGATCTTTGCCAGAGGGTTGTCAAACGTATCGAACGACGCGGGCTTGGCAGGCGCGCAACCGTCAAAGTACTTGCCGCTCATGTTGAGCGAACGTGAGATGAGGTTGCCCCAGCTGTTGGCCAGGTCGGCGTTGTAGACCTGCTCCATGCGATCGAAGCTGATGGCGCCGTCGGTACCGGGAACGACGTCGGTCATGAAGTAGTAGCGATAGCCCTCGACGCCCAGCATGTCGATAACGTCCTGCGGAGCGATGGCGTTGCCGCGGCTCTTGGACATCTTCTCGGCCTTGCCAGTCTCGGCATTGCGCACGGTCAGGAAGCCGTGGGCAAAGACGTGCTCGGGCAGGGCCTCGCCGATGGCCATGAGCATAGCAGGCCAAATGACGCAGTGGAAGCGGATGATGTCCTTACCCACGATGTGGAACTGCGCGGGCCAGCGATAGGCCAGCTCGGCACGTGCCTCGTCGGTGTCCACACCGTAGCCGACGGCCGTCATGTAGTTGAGCAGCGCATCGAACCACACGTACGTCACGTGGCCCTCGTCAAACGGGACCTGAATGCCCCAGTCAAAGCTCGTACGGCTCACGGAAAGGTCATTAAGGCCGCCCTCGACAAAGCTGCGTACCTCATTCATACGGAACGCAGGCTCGACAAAGTCGGGGTGCTCGTCATAGAGCTTGAGCAGCTTGTCCTGGAAGGCGGAAAGCTTAAAGAAGTAGGACTCCTCCTGCACGCGCTCAAGCGGACGGTGGCAGTCGGGGCACAGGTGCTGGCCGACGCTGCCGTACTCCTCATCGCCCTTCTGGACCTGCGTATCGGTGAAGTAGGTCTCGTCGGGCACGCAATACCAGCCATCGTAGCTGCCCTTATACAGGTAGCCAGACTCCTTCATGCGCTCCCACAGGTACTGCACGGCATGATGCTGGCGCGGCTCGGTGGTGCGGATGAAGTCGTCGTTGGAGATCTCGAGCTTGTTCCAAAGCTCCTTGAAGTGCGGAGCCTGGCTGTCGGTCCACTCCTGAGGCGTCATGTTGTGCTTGGCTGCGGCCTCGGCGACCTTCTCGCCGTGCTCGTCCATGCCGGTCAGGAACTTGACGTTATAGCCGGCGGAGCGGCGATAGCGAGCCTGAACGTCGGCGATGATGGTGGAATAAGCCGTGCCCAGGTGCGGATCGGCGTTGACGTAGTAGATGGGCGTCGTGATAAAGAACGAAGGCTTGCTTTGATCCATGGGGTTTGTCCTCCAGAAAAACGTTGCATACAGAGGATGATTCTAGCGCAAGGGCTGGATATCCTCCATCTATTGCATATCGAGCACCATGGCATAGACATCGCGCTTGCGGCGCGAATACTTCTGAGACAGGCGCTTGGCCACCGCAGACGCGGGCTCCCCCTCCTCGAGCGCGGCGCGGATATCCTCGCGCAGGGCCTCGTCGGGATCCGCTGCCGCGGCGCCAACCGGCACGATACCGGCCTCCTCATCCTCGCTCGGCGGCGCGATGACCAGCGCAATCTCGCCCTTTACCTCGCCGCGAGCACGCAGCTCCTCAGCAAGCTGGGCAGCGGGCCCGCGCAAGACTTCCTCGTGCAGCTTGGTGAGCTCGCGGCAGACGGCAACCTCACGCTGGGGAAAAACCTCTGCCACGGCCTCGAGCGTCGCCACGATGCGATGTGGAGACTCGTAGAAGATGAGTGCGCCGGGAACCACGGCAAGGCGCTGCAAACGACGCACGCGGTCGCCGTGCTTTCGGCCCAAAAAGCCCTCAAAGAAAAAATGCTCACAGGGAATGCCGGACGAAACGAGCGCCGTGACGCAAGCGGAGGGCCCGGGAATAACTTCGACGGGCACATCGGCCTCACGTGCCGCCTCGACCAGCGCCTGGCCGGGATCGGACACGCTCGGCATGCCGGCGTCCGAGGCAAAGGCGAGGGTCTCCCCCGCCAGCAGACGGTCGACCAGGCCGGCGGCGCGGCTGGCGATCACATTCTCGTCGCAACGGACAAGCGGCTTGGAAATGCCCAGGTGCATCAGCAGCTTTGACGTCACACGCGTGTCTTCGCAGCAGATGGCATCGGCGGCGGCAAACGCCTCGCCAACGCGCGGGGACAGGTCGCCCAGGTTGCCGATGGGCGTGCCGACCACATAGAGTTTGCCCGTATGGGCGCTGTTTTGCGTCATATCAACCTATTCAATCATGCCACGCTCGAGCGTACCGAGCGCCGCGCGGGCGTCCCATGCTGCAATGCGCTTCTCGGTCTTCCACGTTTGAAAGAACCAACCGGCAGCCGGTGCAAACGAAGCCAGTTGGTTGGCGATAAACACGCGCTCGTAGGCATTGCGGCCCTCGGGCGTAACCGACGAGTTGGCAAAGATCGCCGCGCCCGACCATTCGCCCACCAGCACGGGGAACCCAGTCGAAATCGCTTCTTTAAGCTCGCGCTTGTTACGCGAAATCGCCGTCGTCAGCCCGCGGGGGCTCGTGATATCGAGCGCATACTCGTCGCGGTAATGGTACAGGTGAAGGTCCATGTAGACGTTCTTGTACTTAGCGCCGCGCATAAAATGCTTCCACTCGCTGGGATGTCCCGAAGACGAAAAGACGACGATCTTATCCTCGGGCATATACGAACGGACGAGCTCATAGGCATCGCGATAGAAGTTGCGCAGGTAGTGCGCAGGAATGCCATCCGTCATGGTGAAGAGGCTCTTGCGGACACTCATCTGCGGCGTATCCAGCAGCTCAATGCCCAGCAGGCTCTCGGCCTCGCCGTAGCGATCGGCCAGGCGCTCGAGCACGTCGAGTGCGACATGACGACCGTTGGTGGACGAATGCCACTCGGCAACAGCCTCCGGCGTGGCGGGCGAATCGTTGGAATCGCCCTGGCCACCGGGCACAGTTGCTAGATCAAGCAGCACGCGGATGTCGTACTTGGCAGCCCACTCAATTGCACGGTCGATGTAGTCGACAACCGAGATGTAGGACGTATCGGACTCCTGCGAGCCAAAGGCATACCAGGGTACCGGCAGACGCACGGCATTGAGGCCAATCTGCGCCATGCGGCGGAAATCGTCCTCGCTCACAAACGCCTCGTAATGACGGCGCATGCGCTCGTTATAGGCGGCGGTGCCCATGGCCTCCTGCAGCTCGGCCGCGTTGGATGCACCGGTCGCCGCGTATAGCGACGGGGTCACCCAAGGCTCGGGAATAAACCAGCCAGAGAGATTAACGCCGAGTATCCTCTCCATCACTGCCCCCTTCGGATCGTGCAGGCTGAGCCTGCATCGTATTGCACAGGAAAAGTATCGTTTTGAGTATACCCGCGCGTGCGGACAGACGACCGAACGGTCTGTAAAGTGGCGCAAAAGCGGGAGGAATATCTGGGCGGGCCCGAGATGGCGCGCCGAGATGTACATATGCGCCGGAAGTAGGCGGCCGAAAAGCGCATCCCGTTCTGAGCGCGGGATCTGGGACGCAGTTTCCGCCAAAGACCGCAAAAGGAAAGCACATCCCATTCTGACGCCGGATTCCGGGTCGCGCTTTCCCAAGCGGCCTCAAAGCGGAAAACGCATCCCACTCTGAAGCCAAATTCCGGGACGCAATTTCCGCAGAGCCCTCAATAAAAGAAAAGGACCCCTTTGCAGAGGTCCTAGTCAATTCAAGGTGGCGGGGAAGGGAATCGAACCCCTGACACGAGGATTTTCAGTCCTCTGCTCTACCAACTGAGCTACCCAGCCATTTGAGGTGTGCCTTGTTTCAAGGCTTGATTAGTATAACCAAGGACGCGTTCCGGTCAACCGAGAATTTTAAAAAAGTTTTTGAGCACAGCCTCGGTTCTATAAATCGGCACGTCAGAGGCATCAGCCGGCAGCAAGAAGTTTTTCACTCAGAGCCGCACGGGCAAACTCACTTGGCGTCATCCCCTCGGCAGCCGCCCGTCGACGAATGGCCTCCTTCATTCCCAGAGGAATCTTGACCGACAGCGTTGCCGTCCCCTCACCTGAAAGTGGGGGCCGTCCATGCACAATCCCACCAACGGTGTGTTCGCCATCCGGAAACTCTCCGCGCTCGTACGACTCGCACCACGCGTCAATCATTTCATCCGTTACAACCTGACCATTAGCGGCCGTATACGTCTTGCCCATCATCGACCCCTCTGCCGAGCTCGCTCGATCTCTTGCCAGAATTTCTTCTGAACCGGAGACAGGGCATGAATAATGAGCCATCCACGAATTAGTTCGACCGCAACAAGCTCCACACTTCGACCATCTGGAAGCCATCCAATGGCAAGCCATCTCGGCGGCTCGTCCTCCGACTCGCGGCGAATGCACTCAGTAACCGCGAACCAGGCACCAAGCACCTGCTTTTCCGTCAAGTGTTTTTTGGCGTTCGGATGGATCTCAACATCCATGCATCTTCTCCTCCATCTTACCAAATTTCGTATGACGAAAGTCCGCCGTCGCCAATCTCTTACGCCGGCACTTGTTGGAGGGCGGGAGGTGTAGCGAGGATTGAAGGGCGTTCCAATACCGCCCAGGCGCCGGGGCAGGAGCACATGCGCCAAGGACGAACGTTTTCGTAGCGCGCGAGGATATTGCCGTCGCGATCGATGAAGGCGATGTCGATGGGATAGGCCATAAAACACGTATGGACCGAAGAGCAGCGTGGAAACGCCATGACGAGCGGCAGGCCGTTGGCGGCAACCGGACGCCGCCCCAGCATGCCGCGCAGACGCACGACAAACGACTCCGCCACCGCAAACTCGGCCGGCGTCCAACCCAGCCTGTTGAGTGCCCGCGCGTAAGCGATGTAGGACGAGACCGCGGTCACATGACCACCCCCGGATGCCATGGATCGACCGTCACCGCGCGCTCGTGCGACAACGTTGTCGGCGCCCCCAGCGGAACGCCAGCGATGCTGAGAGAAGTCGGCCACGGCTCATAGTGCATGGTGCAGGTGTAGGTCCTAAACGTACCGGATAGGGAGAGCAGGCCACCATCTGATGCCTTCGCGCCTTGCTCGCTCGACACTTCGATCTGCAAGTCATAGCCTTCCATGGCATTCAGAATTTGAGTCTGGACCGTCGCCGAGGCATCGGCAGAGCTTTCGTCGCCCTCCCCCTCCGACGCCACGGCATGCGCTAGCACGATGTCGGGCACCACGCGGTCGAAGCGCGCGACAGCGCCGGCAAAGATCATGACGTTGTACACGATGAGTGCCAGCACCAGCAAAACGGGCGTAACCACTGCCATCTCCACCGTCGCTTGGGCGCGCTCCTCGCGCAGACGCATGCGGATACTCATTACGACCCACCGCCCAGAGCGCCAACCAGTGTGGCGACATCGACGGTGAGCGGGATGGAGCCGCCGCCGGGCAGAGGAATCTCCGCAAGTGTGAACACCGTACCGCTAATGGTGCGTTCGACTTGATATTCCAACGCCTCGCAAAGCGCCTTGGGATCGGTCACGCCCAACGGAATACTTCGCAGTTTGTCTTGCGCTTGAGAGAGACCCGCAATGTCAGACCCCGGACTCTTAATGACGTTGGCAGAATCGGTCAGCACCGGCTTTCGCAGGCGCAAGTCGCACGGTTCCAAACCCAGCGCCGCCACGGACGCCGAAACGGTATCGCCGAGCCACGATGCGATGGAGCCCAACGCGCCGCTGTCCCCTCCTAGGCCTTTAATCATCTCGTCCATAAGTTCGTCGGCCGAACCTTGAATATCACCGTATCCTACGAGCAGCCGTCCCCAAACATCCATGACGCCGTCGAGCACGCCGGCAACGCCGCCCGAGCGTTCCTTCAATGTCGAGAAAAATCGCGAAAGCACGTTGTTTTGCGCCGTCGCGTCATCGGGTGCCAGCACCGCGCCAGAGATAGCACCGCGATTGCCAAGCCTGACTGCCGTGTTAAACGAAGAGTTGAGCTCGTCGGGGCTCGAGATGGCACCCGTAACCGCAAAGGCGACCACGCCGTTGCGACCGGGCGGAGCGATACGCGGACGCTCGCCCGAAAGCTCCTTGATGGCCTGGTCAAACGTATTGCCCGCACGATCGGCCTCGTCTTCGGTCTGACGCTCGAGCTCGAGCTCTTTGTTGCGGCATTCGACGTAGTCTTCCAGAGCCTCTTTGAACTTGTCAAAGTGGTACTCGAAGCCGTTTTCGATGAACGATGGCGGCATGAGGGCGCTTCCAAGCGTAACCACGCCGAAGCCGCACGCTTCGCATGTATCACGACCATCATAATCAGCAACAGATGCCAGCCCACTCGGAGTCCCTTTCTGATAGACGGGGCATTCGACTCCATAATGCAGGTATGTTCTGCCGTCGTTGTTGCTTACAGGCCATGCGGCATCGGTGTAAAGTTCGGTCGGCCGCACCTCGTTTGGGACACGCGGCAATAGTGGGATATAGGCAGAAAACCGTTCGCCATCATCTTTTATGTATGCTCGATCGACCTCTTCAATCGCATAGGCATAGAACGCTTTTCGAGCGGCTGACTGCGCTTTCATCTCGACGCTCGATCCCTGAGGTTTTTCATTCGCCAAGCGCTGTCGGTAATAGGTTTTCGCGCGATCGAGCGCTATTTGCGGCTCCCATGTGATGCTCGACTTTTCATGACGGTTCTGGCTGTCAGATAGTTCTGCTAGTTTTTTCGCACGCTCCCACATACACGAGTACTTGCCAATCGAACTCTCGTCCGACCCGCCACAATCCGCCAGCCAAGCGCGCTCTTTAGCCTTCGCCGTGTCCTCAGAAGCCTTCCGCAGCTCCTCGGCCGCACGCTCTAAATCATCCGATGTGTCTTTAATGGCATCGGTCGAGATCTCGGACCCCTCGAGCGCAGCGAAGTCCGACTCGGATGTCCTGGGCACGGCAAGCGCCGTACCGGTATAGGTCACATTATCGGTATCCTGCGCCGAGACCGCCTGCGTGGCACGCGCGGCGATCAGATACGGCAGAGCCGTCTCGATTTTCTGTAAGCCTTCCGATGCGCTTTTGGCAAACTTGTTGCGCGTTTTAATAATCTCAATCCCGGTGTCGACCATATTGCCGGCAACTGGTTCGGCGCCCGGGATGAGGATGGCGACCAGGCCCGTCCCGATCGTGGCAAACCCCGCCAGGCCCAAACTCAAAATGCTCGCATCCACCACCGTGGCAGCCGTGTGATAGGACGACACCACATTGGCGCCTGCCAGCGCGCCGCTATCGGCAGCCACCTGGGTGTCCCCCGCGCGCGACATGCTCCATATCGCCGCCGTCGACGAAAACAGCAGCGTGAGCACCACCAAGATGACCACCGCAGAGGAAAGCGTGGTGTAGGCACCGTCTTCGATAAACAGGTCGATACCGGCTCGACCCATAAAGCCGCCTCGCTTGCGATGGCAGCTCGGACGGCGCGTCAAAACGCGTCTAGACCAGAAACGCTTAATCCCATGCAGCAATCCACGAATCATAATCTCCCTCCAGCCATTCGGGACGTGATTGATACGAGACATCGACCTTGAGCTCAACGTAGCCGCCCTCGGCGGTACCACCCATAACCTGCGCAAACGCACCGATCACAGGCAACGGCTTGACCTCGCCGGAAACGGACACGGACGAGACGCCGCCCGCATCGGCCCGGCTAAGCTCGACATCCCACGACAACGGCCCGCCGGCATGAAAGATCGAAACGTTGGGCACTGCGGCAAGCCGGCGGAGGGTGAACTCCTTAAGATCGTCGTCCTCCGCCGTCGTTGTGGTCATGAGCCGCGCGGTCTCGGCGGCGGCAGACTCCATGACCGCGCGCGTATAAAGCAGGCACACCGGTTGCAGTGCGAGAAGGATGAGCGTCAGAAACGTCGGCAGCAAAAAAGCGGCCTCGACCGTAGACTGCGCCCGGTCCTCGCGCGCGATATCAATACAACGCGATGTCCTTAGCGCCCGCAGCGGCGTCGATAACCGACGTCGAGGCAACGCCATGGGATGCCGCCCGCTCAACCAGCGCCGCCAAGCGTCCATCGGTGCCAGCACGCCAAAGTCCCACAATCGCCAGCACGATCGATAACAGCGCCACCGTGACGATGGCGTATTCGACCGTCGCCTGGGCAGATTCCTCACGCAGAATGCCATGCATTTCACGATCCCTCCTTTGAGCTTATTGTTTGCGGGACCAGACGCACGGCGCGCAGACGACACGAAGCATCGCCAGCATCCGCGGCAACCGTCACCATATCGACCCAGCCGCGCCCATCGCGCACGATGGCGCCCCACACGTTTCCCTTGATGTCGAGATAGCCGCTCAGGGCGAGCTGGGCCGTTGGCACCTCGCGGTAGGTGCGTAACATATCCGCCGCTGCCTCGGTCATCGGTCGGTCCTCGGACCATGCAAGCCGGACCGCAATCGCGTTGTCCTCAGGCGAATCCGTCGCAGTGCCAGACCGCTTGTCGAGCGTCCGCAGAAAGGTTTGCGCCGTGACAGCGACATCCGAATCGTCCGCATCTCGCATCTCATCTTTTTGAGACGCTACCGCCGAATCTGAGCCCGAATCGAAGGCGGCCCCAGGACGCTGCTGCCGCGCGGCGTTAAGCCCCCAAAGCACCGCCGCTATCGCCACGGTCAGGCAAGCAAACACCAGCAGCACCCCGATGGGGTGCTCGCCCTCTACAGGCTGTTGATGCCCTCGCTGATAGCGTTCCATAGATCTTGGACCTTGCCCTTAAATGCGACAATGGCAATGATGGCGATCACCACGAGCACGCCGACCAAGATGGCGTATTCGGTGGTGCCCTGCGCACTCTCCTCCTGCAGTAGCTCCCCGGCATGCTGGCGAGCGCGAATTGACTGGCAAACAGCCCAGCTCCAGACCTTGCCAGCAACGTCAGTCATCGTATTCATGTATTCCTCCCTACATCATCCCGCCAGCTCCCAGCAGCGGGCCCAATATGGACAGAAGCAACGCCGGCAAGATGAGCGTGCCGGTGGGAATCAGCAGCTTGACGGGCGCACGCTCGATCTCGCGCTCGACCGCGGCGCGATGAGCCGCACGGATCTCGCGACTTTGAGCGGCCAGTGTCTCGGCAAGTGGGGCACCCAGAGCGAGCGCCTGCCCCACCGTGATGGCAAAGGTCTCGAGCGCTCGCACGTCCAGGTCGCGTGCGGCGGCCAACAACTCGTCCTCACGCGTGCCCACGCCCACCTGCCACGCCATGCAGGCCCGCTCAAGTCGAAGAGCCAGCACTGACCGGCGGTTGGCGCAGAAAATCTCAAGCGCCGCATCAAACGAAAGACCGGCCGAAAGACCCAAGCGCACAACATCGATCATCTCGGACACTTCGCCGAGCGATACTCGCGCCGGGCCGCCCGCTCCAACCGCGCCCTTCATTCGCGCGGCCAGAGCATCGACCACCGAGCGACCCGCGGCAGCGACCAGCACCGCCTCGCGCTTGCAGGCCTCTGCGATCTTGCGTGCATCCGCCCGATCCAAACCCGTCGCGACAAATACACTCAGAGCGCACAGGCAAGCCGCAACTGCAACCGGGGCGCTCATAGCTCCACCCGCATAATGCGCCGGATAACCACCAGGGCAACGGCGTTGAGGGCAAGACCCAGCACCACAGTGCCCGCGCCGGCAGGCGTCGCAAGACCGCGACGAAAATCTGCCGAAAGCAGCGCCAACACCGCGCACACGCCCGTCGGCATCGCCGCGACCATATGCGCAGACATGCGAGCCTGCGACGTCTTAACATCCAGGCGGCGCTTGAGCTCAATGCGCTCCCCCACCATGCTCGACGCCTCGGACAGTAAGTCGGCAAGCGGAGCACCGGTGCGCTGAGACACCTTAAGCGCCAAGGTCACAAGCGAAAGGCCGGGGGCGTCGATGCGCACGAGCAAGTCATCGAGCGCGTCGGTCGCCGAGATGCCGCAATCGATTGCCGCCGCCACCCGCAAAAACTCGGTATGCACCGGTTCTTGCGCATGAGCGCCCACAAAGCGCATGCCCTGGGCCAGCGAATGTCCCGAGGCAAGCGACATGGAAAGTGCGGTAAACGCCTCGGGCATGGCCTCTTCTGCATCGTGTTGCTCGCGCCGGCTCTCAAAGCCATCCCGAGCGGCGCCAACGGCAAACGGAGCAACAAGTCCCAAGGCAAATCCGAGGGGCGATAACGACACCATCGTTAGCAAAACGCAGCAGACACCGCTCGATAGCAGCAGAAACGCCAAACGCCCCGAAGCATCCTCGATCGCGAGGCCAAGGCGACGCGCCGGAGCCAGCGATGCCCACGAACGGGCGATCTTTTTCAGCAGATCGTTTTCCACCAGCTCACGCGGCAGCTTCTCTGCCACCGTCTCGAGCGCCTGACGCGCCAGCTCCGCCGGCGGTACCTGCGGCACACGAGGTTCCGCCCCGCACGCCGTCGCAACAGAAAACCCTGCCAAACCCCCTACGACGAGGGGCACAGCGGCCTCCATTCGTCCACCTCCTCTTGTGTGAGCGTCCCCGACCGCAGGCCTTCTGCGATAAACGGCGGCTCGCGGTCAAGCTTCCAGGTGCGCTCGGCGGCATCGAAAGTCACATAGCGCTCGAGCTCTACGCCGCCCGACGCGGCGCGACGCACCCCCGAATACGAGGAGACGAAACGCCTGCCATCGGCGTGGCGCTCGGACATCACGATGCCGTCGAGCGCCATGGCAATCTGCTCCTCGATGAGCTCGCTCGGCAGATCGATGCCATAACGTGCAAGCAACGTCAGACGCACCACGGTCTCCTGCTCGGAACCCGCATGAAGCGTGGTGAGCGACCCGTCGTGGCCCGTGTTCATGGCCTGCAACATGTCGCAGCACTCGGCACCGCGCACCTCGCCCACCACGATGCGGTCGGGGCGCATGCGCAGGGCATTGGTCACCAGGTCGCGGATCGTCACCGCGCCCTCGCCCTCAATTGAAGCCTCGCGCGCCTCTAGACGCACCACGTGTGGATGATGCGCAAACTTGAGCTCGGCAGAGTCCTCGATCGTCACGATGCGCTCGCCGGTGGAAATCTCGCATGACAACGCGTTGAGCAGGGTGGTCTTACCAGATCCCGTGCCTCCCGCAACCGCCAGGTCCTGTCGCAGCGACACCGCACACGACAGCAGCTGCGCATACCAAAGCGGCAGCGATCCCAACCCCACGAGCTCGTCCAGCGAGCAGATACGGTCCGAGAACTTTCGGATGGTGAGAATCGGTCCGTCAATCGCCACAGGCGGAATCACCGCGTTGACGCGATAGCCCGTTTTGAGGCGGGCGTTGACGATGGGGCTGCGCTCGTCGATGCGGCGGCCAAGTGGCGAGATAATGCGGTCGATAAGCACACGGATCTGCTCATCATCCTCAAACGCATGCTCGATGGGGTACAAGACGCCGCCGCGTTCAAAGAAAGCCGAGCGGCAGCCGTTGATCATGATCTCGGTAACGGTGTCGTCCTCGATGAGCGGCTGCAACGGCCCCAAGCCCACCACGTCATCCAAAATCTCGTCGATGATGGTCTCGCGCTCGGGCGTCGCGAGATCGGTCGGCTCCTCAACATTGAGCGCCGCCTCCACCGCAGGACGCAATTCCGAGCGGGCAAGTGCCGGGTCGATATAGGCGCTGATACGCGCCACTTCGTCGTAACCCATGCGGTCCATCACGGCGCGCTTGGTGCGTCGTTTCACGGCGCGGCGGCGTCCCGCATCAACGGGGGCAGCCGCGGCGGCCGCGCCGGCGGCTTTAATCCGCGTCTGCAGACTCATCGCGCATCACCCTCGCGCGACCAGGGAAGGCGGATACGCGGGCGTTCGGTGCGCGTTGCACGGTCGGCGACCATATCGCTCCAAGGGCCGACGGCGCACCCCAGTTCCACGAGCATCTCGCGCGCGGCCTCGCGCACGCTAGTCGCAAAAGCGCTGGTCTGCCCCACTGCCTCGTCAGCGCGCCCAAACGCCATGAGCGCGGCGAGATCCTGCCCGCCATCGGCGATACGAATCTTGGAGCTCAACGCACAGGCAATCTCAAAGCGCATGGCGACGTCCTCGTCTGCCCCGCGCGCACCGAACCGGTTGAACACGGCGCTCATGCGCGTGCGCGGCACACCTACTCGACCTGCCAGTTCAATGACGCGCGATGCCGATGCCGCGGACGACACCGCCGCATCGCCAACGACCAGGCAACGGTCGCTCGCCGCCACCGCAGCCGCCACGGCGTCGCCCCAAAAGACCGAGGTATCGATAAAGACCACATCGGATTCTCGACGCAGAACATCAAGCAGTAGCTCCACCGGACGTGCCATGAGCTCGGCTTGCTCGGGCGCCGCGACGGGACCCCAGAGCGTAACGCCCGGTGCCACGCGCATCGATGTGGCTACGATATCCGGCTCGGTGAGCGTGCCCGCCGCCGACGGCTCGATAAGTGCCGCCATATCGCGCGGAGCATCGACGCCTAACAAGTCGTAAAGGTTTCCAAACATCAGATCCAGGTCGAGCACGGCGGCACGCAAGCCCAACAGCGACGATGTGTGTGCCATGGTGGCAACGATCGTCGACTTGCCGCAACCGCCCGAACCCGAAATGGCGCAGATGACCGGAGCTCGATGCGGCGAAGCGGCAGCGTCTGCCGGCGGCATCGGAGGCGGCGGGGCGGGCGTCGGTGACAGCGTCCCCGTCTCCCCCGCCGCAGCCACACGCTGCGTCCAAGCCGGCATGGCAGCTTGTTCGGTCTGCGAGGCAGGCTCGTTCTGTGCAATCTGCTCATGCTGCATCAACGACAACTCGCCGCACCCGGCAAAGCCCTCAACTTCATCGAGTTCATCCGCCAGATTCACGCCGTGCACGTATCCCATATCTACAGCCGGGGAATCGCCAGCATGCTGCGCCGGCCCTCCAGCGTCATCGTATACAAGGGGGTTCCGGGGGCGCCGACCATGCTCGGCTTCCGCTTTTCCATAATCATCAACACGCGGGCCTCTTGTAGCGCGAGGCGCCCCGGGTTCCCTATCAACAAAAGCATCGGGCTCAATCGTCATGCGCCGATCGGAATCAACCGCTCCCTCGCCCGCGCGCCCGTTGCCGCATATACTGTGTGCAGCGATGACCTCGGTCGCCCCCGCGCGAAACAGCCCCTCGATATCCGACGGATCGAGCGCTTCTATCAACACGACCACGCGACTCACGCGGCCTTCGGCCGTCAGGCGCGCAACAGTCTTGCGCACATCTTCGGTATCAAACAGAGACGCCGCGATGATGGCAGCTCCGCGGCGCGACGGAAACGCCCGCGCCATGGAAACCAGCCCGTCCAGGTCACCCACGCGAAGCACCTGTGCACCCACATCACGGCCCTCGACTTCCCGCTGCAACAGTCCGTAATCGCCGCACGCGCAGCACGCAAGCCAGATCGCCTTCATCACTCGTCGCCTCCGCTCTTTTTGCCGCGCGCCGTGGCGGGAATCGTCAAGCTGACCGTTCCCTTGCCCGAGGCTCCCAGCAGTTCCTTGACGTCTTCGGGGTCAGCCGCCAGCGTCACCCATTCGATCTTGCCCTCGCGCGTGGCACCGGAATCCTCACTGGTATCGATCACGTACGCGCCGCACAGCCGATCGGTTACGCCGTCTTTTTGCACATACACATCCACGTAGCTGCCCACGCCCGTAGCACCGCCGACCGAGTGCTCGGCATCGACCGCCACCGAAACGGCGACCTTGCCCTTAGGCACCTCGAGCTTGTGGCTCTCGGCCTTGGTGTAGACATTGCAGATCACGGCGTTTTTGGGAATACGCGAAGTCGTCACGTCGCCGCGCACCTGGCGCAGCTCGGTCGCCGCGTCACGCGGCAGCAGACTCGTCAGCCATTCCTGGGTTAAGACATTGGTCTCATCGAGGGTCTCGCCCACATCGATATCGCGCGCCGCAACGCATACCTCGACGCGATCGCCACCGTACTTGGCCAAGGTCTCAGCCTGGACCTGTTCGGCTTGCGAGCGGATTGACGAGCCGTAAACCATGCAGAGCAGAGCAGCGAGCACGCCCGCGACCAGACTGATGGCGATGCGCTTGCTCTTGTTCACGGCCGCTCCTCTCAAGGTAGCACCGGGCAAATGCCCGTACCACCATTGTCTGGGCGACCAGGGCGCAAAGCGGCGCAATCGCGATCTTGGTTTTAGGTGTCAAACCAATTGCTGACCAAAAGCTGACCAGCCCGTCAAGCTCGTGGCAAGGTTTTGGTCAGAACGTCGGCAAAACGCATATTTCGAGGCGCTTTGGCAGCAAAAAAGCCGCCTCCCAAGCAGTTAGGAGACGGCTGTCATAGGAAAATTCAATTACAGATGGACATCGGGGTCGAGCATTTGGGCACTCATGCGCATGGATGACGCCAGGTTTTGGAACGTCTCCAGGCGCAGGCTGTCGATCTGTCCGGCATCTTCGGCCTCGCGAACGGCACAACCCGGCTCATGGGTGTGCGTGCAATCGCCAAACCGGCACGCACGCGACGCCTCGACGATCTCGGGGAAGGCACGCGCCAGACCCCGCTCATGTCCCACAAGCGGCAGGCTGCGCAGGCCCGGGACATCGGCGATCACGCCGGCGTCGCCCGGCAGCGCCACCATCACGCGCGCAACCGTGGTGTGGCGACCTTGGTCATCACGTTCGCGCACGCCGCCAGTGGCCAGGGTGTCGTGGCCCAACAGCGCGTTGAGCAGCGTTGACTTGCCGGCGCCCGACTCGCCCAAGATCATGGCACAGCTCCCAGCCGGCACGCAGGCGCGAACCTCGTCCAGGCCGAGGCCCTCGGCAGAAGACGTCACGATCACGCGCACGTCCGGACCCACCAGACGGCGCACGCGGTCCAGATCGCGCTCGAGCTCATCGGCCTCGCAGCGGTCGGCCTTGGTGAGCACCACCACCGGCTCGGCATCGCAATCGAGCGCCAACACCAGTGAGCGCGCGACGCGATCGAGCAGCACCTCGCCGGCGCCGAGCGCCTGCACGATCAGCACGCTGTCAACGTTGGAGCAGAGCACCTGGCGCTCACCGCGGGCACGGCCACGCCAACGCTCAAAGCTCGTACGGCGCGGCAGTACGCACTCGATCACGCCCATGTCGTGCCCGGGAGCACGGCGAACCGCCACGCGGTCGCCCACAGCGGGCAGCAAGACCTCGTCCTCGCCACGCGACTTGGCAAACCCTACGGCATGCTCGGCACGAAACGTGTCGTCGGCAGTTGCCACCAGCGGAAATCCGCGGTCCAGGCGCACCACGGTACCGAGCTGCATCTGCTCGGGTTCCTCAGCCTGTGCGCAAAAGTCGTCAAATGCAGCCTGCTGAGCCGCATCGACCGGCAGGTCATCGAACGCCGGAACATCCTGCAGCGCATCAAGCCCCGGCACGCTTGCCAGCAACTCCTCAGCAGATGCAGGGGCTTCGGTCGCGAGCTTCCGACGACGATCGCGCTTAGCCCGCGCCCCCGTCGTCTTTTTCTTCGCCTTAGCCTTAGCCTTGCCCACAAGCGCCTCCCAGCACAAAACCACACAACTGAGCAGGTATTTTAACGCATTGTTCCGTCCGACTTACCAAATGCTGCGGCGTACTCGTCATCATCCATCCAATCGATGATGTCGCCGGGCTTGCAATGAAGCGCCTCGCACATTGCTTGAAGTGTAGAAAAGCGGATCCCCTTGAGTCTTCCCGTTTTAATTCGAGACAGATTAACAGGCGATATTCCAATGATTTCGGCAAGTTCCTGCGACGAGATTTTACGGTCCGCCATCACGCGGTCAAGACGCATAACAATCGGCACCGTGCCACCCCCTAGAGAATCTCGTCTGCATCTTCCTGCAATACCCTACCGTATTCAAAGACCCCCGCCAACGCAAAGAAAACGAGTCCGTAAGAAAGCGATTGAAAATCAAACTCGGGAAACACGGGCTCAGCCGTTCCAAGAACATTGCTGTATGGTAATTGAATCGTCGGCCATATGATGCTGATGACGGCTTTTACCGACATCAGGAGGCCAGCCGCGACCAAAATCCTGGTCTGCCACTTACCAAAAGGACGACCCTCATGCCTGACTTTCGCCGTCAGAATCGTAAACAGAAGAAACGTTGCAGCGTCGCAAAGCGTGCTAACCATAAACAAGAGCAGAAATCCGCCGCTCACCGCAGAGATACCCTCGATGAGCAACAGGTTCGCAAGATGAACGAACAACACCACGCAACATAGCGCTTGAACCGCCAGGGCGATACAGAAGATTGTCAGAAAACTCGTCGTCAACCGCAGATGTATATCGCGATCTTTCATTTCTCCTCCTTTTTTCCTTATTTCCCTGCGTTCATTGTACTTTTCAATCCAACCGCTCTCGCTCAAAACCGTTTACCAGCAAATCGATACCGTTCATTTTTAAGAATCTTTATTTAATGTTTTATATAAAGTAATTTAACTTTATAGAGTTTGGAGGACCCATGAGAAAGCAAGCCGTCCTTATCCTTATCTTATCGCTGTCCCTTTTCGCCCTCTTCTCGTCAGTACGAACCAATTCCGATCCAATCAATATCTCATTGCCCGTATTTCGATCGAAATTAAGCAAAGGCGAATCTTTTATCGTGCAAATTGAGCTGGAGGGCTGCCCGGCCTGTGAAGAGCTCCGTGCGGCAGAACGCTCGCTTTCGCCGAGTCTCAAGAACGACATCGAGATCCTCGTTGTCCCTAAGAGCCAAAAGGAGGTTGATAGGGAAACACTTAAGGCGCTTCTGCCGTCATTCGAGTTTTATCCTTCAATTTTTGCCATCTCTGAAGGAAAGATAGCGTCCGAGTTCGACCTTTCCACGCTTGATTCGTTTGAAATGCGTTTCACGGATTGGAGGCTGAATCTGAACAACACAGCAATGTCAAGCTAAATGTCAGGAGGATACACATGCTACGTAACGTTCCCGTAAGCCGTAAGTCATTCATCGCAAGCGCAGTTGCGCTTTGCTCAATTGCCATTTCACCAAAGCAATCTAAGGCGCAACCTCTTGAAGTAGAGTTCCCTTCTGCCGAAGAGTACATTGAAGCTGTCAATGAGTCCGGCACAGGATGGACGACATACGCACTAGATGAAAACGGAGATGTCCAAATTATCGATCGATTCCAGACCCTGTCTTTGGATGATTTAGCAGCTGCCACACGCGGCGCTAAAGAATGGATCGTCAAAATTGCCATTTTTATTGGAAAAGAACTCATCGGCTATGTAACGGGGGTTGTAATCGACGGACTTATTAAGAAGTTCATAAGCATAACCGGAGGTTATTGGACTGAGTATGCAGCAAAGCAACTCCTTGGACGCCCCGTACCCGCAGGCAACACGTACCGTCTACCTTGCAGCGTCTATCCCCCCAACTCCGGAGAATACATTCGTTGTATAAATAGTTAGGATACGGCTATGTTGCCAGTCATCATTGCCCCCGTAATTGGTGTATGGGGTATCCAGTATTTCCTCAACAAGAAGTGGCTCTGGGGCATTGGGTGCATAGCGATAACATTAATATGCTATTTCCTTAGCCTCATTGTCAAAGCATGCTGGCCGAGCGCCATCTCTTTTGGAATTGCTCTTCTCAGCTCGGTCCAGCTATATGGAAGCAAAAAGGGTTTGTCCTTCTTTAATGCCCTGATATCGGCTCCGCTACCTCTGCAAATCTACTGGGGAATTATGGCCGTCATCGTTCTCTTTATGCCCCAAATCCCCTTCAGCGACGTTCCCGGCTTCTCCTAACGCGTCGCCGATTCAACCCCATACAATCCAGCTCACAAAAAGAGTCGGTCGAGCAAATGCTCTAAAAATAGAGCTGGCCGGGCAAAGCCCGACCAGCTCACAAACTTTCCCTCAGCCCTTTTTCATCCGCGCGCGAGAAAGCCAGCAAGGATACCACAGGGCCCGCCCCGGGAGTGTTTTCTTCTGAGCGATCCCGCAGCGCGAAGCGCGAGGACCAGCGAAGAAGAAAACACGCAGGGGCGAGCCCGGACAGGTTAACTTACTCCTTCTCGACCGCGCGCATGATCGCCTTGTAGATCTCCATCAGCGGGATGATCAGGAAGGCCAGGCCCAGCGCGGCGATAACGCCCTTAAGCTCAAGCGTCACGGGGCCAAAGAACATCTCGGCAAGCGTCGGCTGCACGGTTACGATCACCGTCAGCACCAGCGCCAGCGCGGCCGAAGCCCACAGCCACTTGTTCTGCTTCTTCATGCTAAACAGCGACGCACGACGGCTGCGCATATTAAAGCAGTGGAAGATCTCGACCATGTTGAGCGTGATGAACGCCATCATCACGCCTTCCTCGTCGGCATTGCCGGCGATCATATCGGCGATGTGGATGTAGCCCATGTCAAAGTACACGCCCACAAAGAAGCTCGCCAGCACCAGCACGGTAATGATCAGGCCCTGAACCAAGCAGTCCAGGCCCATGTGACCGGCAAAGACGCCGTCCTTGGCGTTGCGCGGCTTGCGCTTCATGATGTCGCCCTCGGCATCCTCCATGCCCAGCGCGAGCGCGGGGAAGCAGTCGGTGACCAGGTTCACCCACAGCAACTGCACCGGCTGGAAGATGGTAAAGCCGATGAGCGTGGCGATAAACACCGAGAAGACCTCGGCAAGGTTTGCCGAAAGCAGGAACTGGATGACCTTGCGGATGTTGTCGTAGATGCGACGGCCCTCTTCGCAGGCACCGATGATGGTGGCAAAGTTATCGTCGGCAAGCACCATGTCAGCGACGTTTTTGGTGACATCGGTACCGGTGATGCCCATTCCCACACCGATGTCGGCGCGCTTGATGGACGGGGCGTCGTTGACGCCGTCGCCGGTCATGGCGACGATCTGGTCGCGCGACTTCCAGGCCTCGACGATGCGCGTCTTGTGCTCGGGCTGAACGCGGGCGTACACACCGTAGTCTTCGATGTGCGCATCGAGCTCCTCGTCGCTCATGCGGTCGAGGTCGGCACCGGTGATAGCCTGGCTGCGATCGGCGACGATGCCCAGCTGCTTGGCGATGGCCACGGCGGTGTCGATGTGGTCGCCCGTAATCATGACGGTGCGGATACCGGCGTCGTGCGCCTCGCGGATAGCGTCGGCCACCTCGGGACGGACCGGGTCGATCATGCCGGACAGGCCGCAGAAGACCAGGTCATGCTCGAGCGCAGCGGGGCTGCAGTCGGCGGGAACCTCGGTGTAGGTGCGGCTCGCCAGCGCCAGCACGCGCAGGGCCTCGTCGGCCATGGCCTTGTTGGCTGCCACGAGCTCGGCGCGACGCCCCTCGGTCAGCGGAACGACCTTATCACCCTCGTAGATATGGGTGCACAGGCCGATCACCACGTCGGGCGCGCCCTTGGTGTACTGCTCGTACTCGCCATCCAGGGTCTCGACGACCACGGACATCATCTTGCGGCCCGAGTCGAACGGGGCCTCGCCCACGCGCGGGTGCTCGGCAGTCAAACCAGTAAGACCAGCCTTGCCGGCATCGTTGACAAGTGCACACTCGGTCGGCTCGCCCACGGCCTCGCCCAGCTCCTCGTCCCACTGGGCATCGGAGCACAGTGCCATACCGGCCAAGAACTTCTCCTTGGGCGCAGCGAGCTCGTGCTTGACGACAGTCATCTTGTTCTGGGTAAGGGTGCCGGTCTTGTCGGAGCAGATGGTCTGCGTGCAGCCGAGTGTCTCGACAGCAGAAAGCTTGCGGATGATCGCCTGGCGCTTGGCCATCTTGGTCACGCCGAGCGAAAGGACGATGGTCACGACGGCGACCAAGCCCTCGGGGATAGCGGCGACGGCGAGCGAGACGGCAACCATAAAGGTATCGAGCAGGGCAGTCGGGTCGGTAAGGACGTTGCCCACGCCGTGGCGGAGGATATCAACGCCAAAGATGACGACGCAGATGACGATCACCATGATGGTAAGGATGCGGCTGAGCTCGGCGAGCTTCACCTGCAACGGCGTGAGCTCTTCCTTGGCCTCGGCCAGGGCGCCAGCGATCTTGCCCATCTCGGTGTTCATGCCGGTGCCGACCACGACGGCGCGACCACGGCCGTACACCACGGTGGAGCCCATGTAGCACATGTTCTTGCGGTCGCCGAGCGGCACGTCGTCGGTGCCCGCGGCAAGCTCGATCACGTTGGCGTGTTTCTCGACCGGCACGGACTCGCCGGTCAGTGCGGCCTCTTCGATCTTCATCGTGGCGCTCTCGAGGACGCGGCAGTCGGCCGGGACGGAGTCGCCCGCCTCGAGCATGATCACGTCGCCGGGCACGAGCTCGGCGCTCGGCAGATGCACGAGCTTGCCGTCGCGCAGCACCTTGGACTGCGCCGCGCTCATCTCCTGCAGGGCCTCGAGGGCCTCCTCGCTCTTGGCTTCCTGGACCACGCCCAGCACCGAGTTGACGATAACGACGAACATGATGATGGCGACATCGGCAAAGTCCGCCTCGCCCTTGACCATGCCCGTGAGCGCGCTGATGACGGCGGCAACGATCAGCATGATGACCATGGGGTCTGCCATCTGCTCAAAGAAGCGCTTCCACAGCGGCGTCTTCTCGGCTTCCTCGAGCTTGTTAGGGCCTGTCTTGGCAAGGCGCGACGACGCCTCGTCGTTGCTCAGGCCGAGGTTCTCATCGACACCTTGGTCGCTGAGCACCTCCGCCGCGGCGGACAGGTATTCTTTCTGCATATAGAGTCCCCTCCTGGGATTCGGGCCACTCAGCAGATTGATGCCCGATCATAATTCCCAGGAGAAGGGCAAGGGCTCATCAAGGCTGCCGTGCTGAGCGGCAGTTGATAGTAGAGCTATGGTACCCCAAAGCGACGCGTCTAGCCAAAACATTCCATCTGGAAACACGGCACAGGCGCAACGGTGCAGACAGTGTGATGCTCAAGATTGATAAAACGTTTTTTCTTCGGCGCATCATCGAACTAAAATATCGCCCAGATAGCAGCGGTTAGAACGGTTGGTAAAGTTTTTGCATATACCGTTTTTCCGCAAAAAATGAACTTCTAATTCGGCATACGGTCGATTTTTTGGGGTATTCGGTCGGCATTTCGTTATAATCATCTCAGTTTTATTTCTTATGGTTTATCTATCAGCGCAAGACGATGTCAGATGGAGGTCTGAATGTACAAGCGCACCAAGATTGTATGCACCATGGGTCCCGCCTGCGATAGCGACGAGACCATCCGCGAGATGATCAAGGCGGGCATGAACGTCGCCCGTTTTAACTTCTCGCACGGCTCCTACGACGAGCACCACGGTCGCATCGAGCGCGTCCGCCGTATTTCCAAGGAGCTCGGCATGCCCGTCGGCATCCTGCTCGACACCAAGGGCCCCGAGGTCCGCACCGGCCTTTTGGTCGATGGCAAGAAGGTTGCCGTCAAGACCGGCGACAAGATCGTCGTCACCGCTCAGCCCACGTCCGAGGATTTCCACGGCACCGCTGAGCACATCTCCCTCGACTACCTGGCTCTGCCCTCCGAGGTCGAGAAGGGCTCCCTCATCCTGATCGATGACGGCCTGGTTGCCCTCGAGGTCGAGTCCGTCGACGGCCAGGACATGACCTGCGTCGTTAAGAACGACGGCCTGATCGGCGAGCGCAAGGGCGTCAACATGCCCAACGTCAACATCTCGCTGCCCGCCATCACCGAGCGCGATCGTCAGGACATCCTCTTTGGCCTGACCGAGAACATCGACTACATCGCCGCTTCCTTCATCCGTGACGGCGAGTCCGTCCGCGGCATCCGCGAGCTTTGCCGCGAGAACGGCGGCGAGCACGTGACGATCTTCCCGAAGATCGAGTGCGCCCTGGGCGTCGAGAACTTCGACGAGATCCTCGAGGCTTCCGACGGCATCATGGTCGCCCGTGGCGACCTGGGCATCGAGATCAAGCCCGAGCTCGTTCCGCACATCCAGAAGGAGATCATCGCTAAGTGCAACGCGGCCTACAAGCCCGTTATCACCGCTACGCAGATGCTCGACTCCATGCAGCAGAACCCGCGCCCGACGCGCGCCGAGGTTGCCGACGTTGCTAACGCCATTTACGACGGCACCGACGCCGTTATGCTTTCCGGCGAGTCCGCTGCCGGCAAGTACCCGGTCGAGGCCGTCAAGATGCAGGCCAGCATCGCTCTCGAGACCGAGAAGTACCTCCCGGCCCACGCTCCGCTCGAGGTTCCGGCCGATGCTCACGGCACTCGCGTCGTCAACAACGTTGTGGGTATGTCCGCTGTGAACATGGCTACCACCGTTGGCGCCAAGTGCATCACCGTGCCGACGACAACCGGTCGTACCGCTCGCCTGATCTCGCACTTCCGTCCCAACATGCCGATCTGCGCGTTCTCCCGCCACGAGTGGGCCGTCCAGCAGATGATCATGTACTGGGGCGTTATCCCGCACCAGGCCGAGATTACCCAGGGCACCGTCAACGGCACGATCGTCAAGGCGATCGAGACCGCTAAGGAGCTCGGCTACGTCGAGGCCGGCGACCTGACCGTCGCTACCGCCGGCGATCCCCGCATGAGCGTCCAGCTCGAGGACAAGGTCTCCTCGACCAACGTCGCTTACGTCGCTCAGGTGCGCTAAGTCGTACTTGCAAGCAGGTTTGCATTGCAAAGGGCCCGGAAGGCAAAGCCTTCCGGGCCCTTTTTCTATGCCAATGCCGGCACACGGCAAAACACACACTCATTTCTTTACCAAAAGCGCGAAATCCACCCTTCGAGGCCCAATAAATATAGTCCCAAGCGCTAAAAGTGTTCGCCCGGTGGCAAACCCGCACCTTGACCGACGCTGCTAAATCGTTTTAGCAAGAGTCAGATCGACCTGGTTTTCGGAAGTGCGGGGAAAAATTGCTTACCCCCGAGCACAAGCCCTTTTATTTCAACAAAACCCCTGATAAAGTTGGCTCAAATACCGCTTGTGCTTTGCCTGTTTGTCTTTTTCCCCGCACTTCCGAAACCGATAGCCTTTCTAGCCCAAACAACGCTCGAACGATCGGATTGCCATGTCATTTCTCGCTTGCGGACCCACAGCTTTTCAGTACTATCGCATCCCGCCCCAGATACTAGGACTCTATCCGGCAATCCTGCCGCCCGACCATGACCATCGCTTGGTGCATTACTCAAAACAACCAGTATTTAAAGACTTGCTCGGCACACCAGTTTGGAGATTCGTGGGCGAAAGAAAACAGCGCGCGAACGGAAAGCTATTTCATAGCCGTCTGCTAACCCAAGAGCCGCCTCCTGGGTCGTTTAGGCAGACTGAGCATGGGTTTAATGTCACGTCCCCGGAGTTCACACTGCTCAACCTTGCTACGCAGGTCTCGCGCAACCAGTTACTCATGGCTTGCTACGAGATGTGCGGCTCCTTTGCAGTGTTCACGCCTTGTAAACGGGCGCAGCAGCAGCTCGATGAAGCAATTTCGCTTAAGCTCATTCCGCCCGACTGTGGTTGGAAACGCGTTGTCGACACCAAAGGCAATGACACCAACCTGTGGAAGCGCCCACCGCTCCTCAGCGCAGCGGATATCGCCGCGTTCGCCAAGCAGGCCGCAGGCCTGCGCGGCGTTAAACAACTGCGCTGGGCAGCCGAGCACATGACGGGGCAGACCGCCTCGCCCTTCGAAGTACAGACCTCCATGCTTGTCTCGCTCCCCCGCGACGAGGGCGGCATGGGCATCAACATCGCAAACAACGTGCGCATCCCACTCAGCGACGCCGCACGCTCACTGTATGACAAAACCTGCTGCTACGCCGATATCCTCATAGAGAGCAACATCGACAGCATGGGCGTCATTTTGGAATGCCAAGGCCGCTCCGCCCATGACAGCGAAGCCGCAAGTCTCTCCGATGCCGAGCGCACCACCGCCCTCACAAGCATGGGCTATGACGTTATCCAGATAACCTATGAGCAAATCAAGGACACGAAGAGCTTTAACAACATCGCCGAGCTCATTCATAAAAAGGCGGGGCTCCCCTACATCCCAAAGACCGATCAGGAACGCACCGCCGCAGAAACCCTGCGACGGGAGCTGTTGGTCAATTGGGATGAACTGTTCTCCGTTAAGCCGGCCGGCTAGCAGCTAGCGATCAGAGGGACTGCGGGAACGTCAGAAGCGGCAACGCGAGCCGCAAAGCCCGCTTCGGTCAGCTCGATGACCTCGGTAAACGTTGCGTCGAAGAATTCCTCGGCCAGCAGGCGGTATGGCGGATGGTCGGGCTCGCCGGGGTTTTCGCGCACGATCTCGTGCATAACGCCGATGGTCTTGAGCACATACTCTTTATGGATGGGATACTGCCCAAAACGCGTCGCAGCGGTATACAGGCGATCGGTCGCGCGCGGAATCGAAACGATGCCGAGCGTCTTGCCAAACCAGTCAAAGTCGCCTTGCTTTTTAATGCGGAATTCCTCGCACGGTTTGCCGCCGTGCGCCTCCAGGTACTGATTCACGCGCGTATTCCACACGGTATCGGCCACGAGGTGAGACCAAACGCCCAGCGTCAGATCGAGCAGCGACTGCGCCACGTCATCGGGCGCGAGCGAAAGCTCGCTAGCACCGGGACCGGCAACCGGCTCGGCATCCTTGTAGCGTTGGGGATAATGCACCCGATTGAGTCGCTCGCGCTCCTCGACAATCGAGGTCGCCGCGGCTGGCGCACCGGTGGGCGAACTTTTAAGCAACGGTGCCACATAGGTATCCCAGAACTCATGCTCACGAGGCTTAGGGATAGGCTCGGGCTTTGCAAAGTGCGTAATGCGGTACGGGATGGGATCGGCGATGCCAGGGACCATATAGCCCACGAAGATATCCGGAACCACGCAGCCAAACAAAAAGGCATTGCGGTCGCGCACGCTATTGGCAAGCGCTCCGGTGCGCTCCAGCAAACGCTCCGTCTGAGCGATATGAATGTTCCAGCTTGGCATAGCCACCCCCATAAAAAACCTGGATAACTATACCATCACGGCAAAGCCGCGCGGACGGCTACGCACGCTCTACGCAGCAACTAGTCCGTAGCACCGCTTTCGGTTCCATACGACGACGAAGACGCCTCGACCACATGGTGATATCGATCGATATAGATTGCACGGGCACCCAGGCGTCGCACCAAATCCTGGTGATGCGTGCTCATCAAGACCGTCTTACCCGCCGCGACATAAGCCAGCAAGAAATTGACCACGATGTCGCATGAATCCTCGTCGAGCCCATTGGTAGGCTCGTCGAGGACCAAGATATCCGGGTTCATCGACACCACCGCAGCCAGCGCAACACGCTTCTTTTGCCCACCCGAGAGCTGATAGGGAGAGGCGTCGGCAAGGTCGGCAACCTGGAACAGCCCCATGGCATCGCGGACGCGGCGCTCGAGCTCGCCCGTCGGCAGCCCCATCTGCGCGGGACCAAAAGCGACCTCCTCGCCCACCGTGGCGCAAAAGAGCTGCGCGTCGGCATTCTGGAACACAAAGCCAACGCGCTGATGAAAACGCTGAGCGGCCGCGGAATCCTTTAGAAACGCCGCATCAATCACATGCCCGTCAAACAGGTATTCCCCTGCGTCCGCAAGCTCAAGGCCGTTAATAAGGCGCATAATCGTCGTCTTACCGCAGCCGTTGGGACCGAGCAGGGCAACGAGTTCGCCACGATCGACCTGCAGCGACACGCCATCGACAACCGTATGCCCCGCATAGGAAAACACCACGTCGCGAAACTCGATGAGCGGCGTGGTCTCGGCGCCAGCAGCACCGCTCGCGCCCATCGCGCCATTTGTATCGTTTGCCAAAACGTCGCCCTTCCCTAGTTGCATCCCCAGCCGGAACCAGCAGTGCCTACAGCACGGCGCACAACACTGCCAGCAGCGCCACGCCGGCCGCATAGACCGCATCGCGCCAGCCAAACCCGGCGCGTGCGGGAGCCGGATACACACCGGCAAAGCCGCGGCACAGCATGGCCTCGTCCATCGCGCGGCTGCATTCCATCGCCTTGATAAAGGTCATGCCCATGATACCCGCGATCGAATCGGTACGCGAAAATCCCTCAGGCGCACGGCCAACGCTGCGCAGCATGACCGATTCGCACAGATCGTGCGCCGTGCGTCCCAGCACCTCGATATGCTTGAGTGCCATATCAAAGGTAAAGATGACCTCGTCGGGCAGGTGCAGCATTTTGAGCGCCGCCGACATGCGGCTCCAGGTAAGCGTCCACGAAACGCCCAGCACCAGCGACACATTAATGAAGGTCTTGAGCGCGATCTTGAGCATGGCGCCCGTGGCAGACGCGCCCAGCAGCAGGGCAGGCAATGCCAGAACCACCGCAAGCCCCGTGGCGCCGAGCGCCGGTACAATGGTCGCACGCAGCCCGCGTACGGGGCGCACGGCAACGAGCACCAGCGCAATGGCCGCCATCAACATGAGGTACAGCGGGCTCTGTGTCAGACACACGCACAGGACGCAGACGAACATCCCCACCAGGCGCACCGGAGCCGAAACGCAAGAAAGGGCGCGGTCGACCATCGACCCGCCCTCGTGCGCGCCCCCACCCAGGCGAACCCGCTCAAGCAGGCTCGCCAGGTGCAGGACATTCTTTTGCATCACGCGATGCCGAGCCCCCACGGGCTCGTAACGCTGCTCGACCGCAAGCCAGCTAGGCAACTCGGCTATTGCCATGAGCACCGCTTTCCTTAACCGTCAGCGAGATCAGACGGAATGCGATGGTAAGCACCGCCACGCCAATCACGCCGGACAGGATATACATGGCAGCCTGACCGGCAAAGCCAAGGCCCTGCTCCTCGGAATAGGCCTGCAGGTAATCACCCGTAGGCAGAGCGTCGGCAAAGGTCGGGGTATCAAGGCCGACCGAAGCCTGCAGACTGTCGTCACCAGCCTCCTGAACGGCGGTCGCGGCGCCCTCGGCGTCCCACTCGCCCCATGCGTCACCTGTGGCAAGCAAGCCGAGCGGCGTAGCCACGACAAGCACGGCAACCAAGATGAGCGTGGGGACCAGCGAGGTCTTCTCGGCAGCAACGCCCTCGGCAGTAAGCTGGCCATCGACGGCCTCGGGCCCGACGATAACGCTCGGCGCCGTCTTCTTAATGAAACCGTAGATGGCGGCCGTCGCCACGCCCTCGATCACGCCGGCAACCAGCATATGCGGGATCAACATGGCCGGAATAGCCACGGACAGCGGGAAGGGGCAGTACAGCGGCGCGCCCGAAGCGTTGGTAAAGAGCATCGGCTGAATACCAAACTCGATTGCCGCGCACAGGGCTGCCAGGCACAGGCCGACCCAACCGCTCACGACGGCAGAAACCGAGGCGCCCCAGCTCTTGTCGTGCAGGCGGCTGTTGAGCGCACGGAACACGATAGCAGCGACAAACGGCAGCACAAAGGCCATGTTAAAGCAGTTGGCGCCAAACGACAGAACGCCGCCGTCGCCAAACAGCAGCGCCTGCAGCGCCAGCGCAACCGAGACAGCGATAGCCGCGGCCTCGGGGCCTAGCAGCAGCGCAATGAGCGCGCCGCCGACGGCGTGACCTGTGGTGCCGCCGGGCAGCGGCACATTGAACATCATAAGCAGGAAGGAGAACGCGGCGCAGATGCCCAGGAAAGCCATGTGCTCGCGATCGAGCGTGGCGCGCACTTTCTTGATGCAGTGGATCCAAACGGGCACCATCGCCACTGCCATGACGGCATCGGTCTGCGGGGACAGATAATTATCTGGAATGTGCATGCGCGCCTCCCGGTTATCGGCGCACGGAATCGCAACGCCGTTTGAATCACCTTTCCAGTGTTACGTAATGTCAGATTCGTAACACGACGCGGGCTATCATAGCAAAACGGCGCACTGCCGACAAAGCAGCACGCCGTTATGTAATGCGCGTGTCATATATGTAGGCTCAACGGTGCCTTATACCGGGCATAGCAGTCACGTAGGACTCGGCAGCAGCCACCGCTGACCCATACCCCAGCGCAGGACCTAGCCGCGGACCTCGCCGTTTACGCCCTTGCACACCTTGGTGACGATCTTCTGGTGCGCTTTTTCGACCTCTTCGCTGGTGAGCGTGTGGTCGTCGGAGCGATACGTAAGCGCAAAGGCCATGGATTTCTTGCCCTTGCCGATGCGGACCGGATCGCGGTAGACATCGAACAAGCGCACGCCCTCGAGCAGTTTGCCGCCGGCACTCGTAATACGACGCTCAAGATCCTCGCAGGTCACAGTGTTGTCGACCACGATAGCAAGGTCGTGCTCAACGGCCGGGTACTGCGAGAACTCGCGGTAGTTCTCCTGGTTGCGAGCGCCCTTGATCAGCTTGTCCAGATCGAGCTCAAAGGCAACGACGACCTCGTCGATGCCCATGGCTTCGCGCGCCTCGGGGTGAATCTCGCCGACCCAGCCCAGCACGGTGCCGCCGGACAGAACCTCGGCCGCACGACCCGGCTGCAAGAAAGCGTAGCCCTCGCCCTCGACGGGACGGAAGCGAACCTTCTCGATGCGCAGCTGGGCGAGCAGCTCCTCGACAATGCCCTTGCCAAAGAAGAAACGCAGCTTGCGGTACTTCATGCTCCAAGACTGCTCGCTCCACTGACCCGAGAGCACGCCCGCCACGGACTTGGTCTCCTTGGGCAGGCTGGCGTTCTCGCGGCCGTGGAACAGGCTACCGACCTCGTACAGGTGCACGTTGGGCGTGCCGTGGGCCTCGTTATAGGCCACAGACTGCAGCAGGCCCGGCAGCAGCGAGCGGCGCATCTCGGTCTGCTCGGCCACCAGCGGGTTCATGAGCACCACGGGGCAGCCGCGGCCCTCGGTGGACATGCCGATCTTCTCCAGGTCGCCCGGAGCGGCAAAGCCAAAGGTCGTGGTCTCGTTGAGGCCGCAGGCGCGCAGGATCTCGCCGACCTTGCGGGTAAGCTTCTGCTCGCGCGTCAGACCGCCGATGTGGTTCTTGGCAGCCGGGATGGTCGCCGTGACGCGACCCATGCCCCACAGGCGCAGGACCTCCTCGATCAGGTCAATCTCGCGCGGCAGGTCGGGACGGAAGCTCGGCGGGGTGACCATAAAGTCCTCGCCGTCGCGCTCGACGGTGCAGCCCAGGCGGGTGAGCGAACGCTCGATAAAATCAGGCTCGATGTCGGCACCGCAGATGGCATGCACGCGGACCAGGCGCAGCTTAATGCTGTCGATGGTCTTGGGCGCGGGGAACACATCCACGTAGCCGGGAGCAACCTCGCCGCCGGCGATCTCCTCGATGAGCGCGCAGGTGACGTTGGCGACGTCCACGCAGCCGGTCTCATCGACCTGGCGCTCAAAGCGAATGGAGGCATCGGAGATCAGCGACAGATCGCGGCTGGTGTGCGAGGTGCGACCGGCGTTGAAGCAGGCGCTCTCGACCATCACGTCGACGGTGTCGTCCTCGATCTCGGAATCCATGCCGCCCATAACGCCGGCCAGCGCCACGGGACGCTCGCCGTCGGTGATGAGGCCCATGCCGGCGTCGAGCGTGCGCTCCTCGCCGTCGAGGGTCGTAAACTTCTCGTCCTGTTGGGCGGCGCGAACCACCACGCGGCGATGGCCATCGCGCTCGGCAAAGGTGTCCAGGTCAAAGGCGTGCAGCGGCTGACCAGTGAGCATCATCACATAGTTGGTGATGTCGACGATGTTGTTGTGCGGACGCACGCCCAGGGCGTTGAGGCGCTTGACCATCCAGTCGGGCGACGGGCCGACCTTCACGTTGCGCACGATGCGGGCGACGTAGCGGTCGCACAGGCCCTCGTCGGCAATCTCGACGGAAAGCTCGTCGTCGGTCGCGCGGCCGGTCTCGGCCTTGATGGCGGGCAGCTCCACGTGGAAATCGCGGTCGAAAATGGCGCCGGTCTCGCGGGCCATGCCGATCATGGACAGGCAGTCGGGGCGGTTGGGCGTGATCTCGCAGTCGAGCACGGTGTCGCTCGATCCCACGTACTCGGCAAACGGCATGCCGCAGGGCGTATCCTCGGGCAGGATCATGATGCCGGAGTGGTCGCCGCCCAGGCCGAGCTCGCGCGCAGAGCAGTTCATGCCCATGGACACGACGCCGCGAAGCTTGCTCTTCTTGATCTTGACGTCGCCGGGAAGCACAGCGCCGATCATTGCCGTGACGATGTGGTCGCCAGCCTCGAAGTTCTGCGCGCCGCAGACGATCTGCAGCGGGGCGGGGTTGCCGTCGGCGTCGAGATTCTTGTCGCCCACGTCGACCGAGCACACATACATATGGTCGCTATCGGGGTGCGGGGTCTTGGTAAGAACCTTGGCAGTCACCACGTGGTCGAAGGACTCGCCCACGGTGTCGATCGCCTCGACCTCGGTGCCGGTACGGATATATTCGTCCGAAAGGGTCTTGGGATCCTCCGGAATATCGATCATGGTCTTGAGCCAGTCGTAAGAAACGCGCATCTAACTGGTCTCCTTTCATAAATGCGGCTTTGAGCCGGAAAACTGCAACGGAGACGGGTTTTCCAAGTGCCGCAGATTGCCTTGAAAGAGGAGGGCCGCGTACTTAGGTACGCAACCGACGATTGAAAGGCAAGGTGCGGTGCTTGGGAAAGCCGCCGGGACTAGAACTGATTTAAGAAGCGCATATCGCCCGTCATCAGCGTTCTGAGGTCCGGCAGGTCGTAGCGCAGGGCCGCGACGCGCTCGGCGCCAATACCAAAGGCGAAGCCGGTGTACTTCTCGGGGTCGATACCGCAGTTGATCAGGACGTTGGGGTCGACCATGCCGCAGCCCAGGATCTCGATCCAGCCGCTGTGTTTGCAGAAGTTGCAGCCCTTGCCGCCGCACACATGGCAGCTCACGTCCACCTCGCAGGAAGGCTCAGTGAAGGGGAAGAAGTGCGGGCGGTAACGCGTCTTGCGGTCCTCGCCAAACATGCACTTAACAAAGTAGTCGAGCGTGCCCTTAAGATCGCCAAAGGTGATGCCCTCGTCGACGACCAGGCCCTCGATCTGGTTGAACTGCGGCAGGTGGCAGGCGTCGGCCGTGTCGGGACGATAGACGGTGCCCGGGCAGATCATGTAGATGGGCGGCTTCTGCGACTCCATGGTGTGGATCTGCACGCCCGAGGTCTGGGTGCGCAGCAGCACATCGGACTCGCCGTGGGCGTGAGCCTCGGGGTGTGCGACGCTGCCGGGGTTGTTGTCGACCACGTAGAAGGTGTCGCGGGCCGAGCGGCTCGGGTGATCCATGGGGGCGTTGAGCGCGGTGAAGTTGTAGTAGGAGGTGTCGACCATGGGACCGGACTCGACGGTGTAGCCGATGCCGCAGAAGATGTCCTCGGCCTCCTCGATGATCTGCTTGATCAGGTGCTGGTGACCGATCTGCGGACGGATGCCCGGCAGCGTGATATCGACGGCCTCGTGCTCGAGTGTGTGCTTGAGGGCGGCGGCCTTCATCTCGGTGGTGCGCTCGTCGAGCATGCCCTCAATCAGCTGGCGCATCTCGTTGGCGCGCTTGCCCATCATGGGACGATCCTCGGGGGCGAGCTTGCCCATCATGCGCATCAGGCCAGTGATGCGGCCCTTGCGGCCGAGCAGCTCAACGCGCGCGGCCTCGAGCTTTGCGGCGTCGTCGGCGCCCGCGACGAGCTCCTTGGCCTCTTCCTCGAGTTTGACCAGATCATCAATCAGACTCATGTCTTCCCTTTCGTCTCTCGCGCTCCCCGCTTGCCGAGGCGGCTGCCGCCGTCTGACGTTGCGAAAACGCGGCCCGGTTCGGTAACAAAAAACCGTCCTCGGGCATGTGCATTGCCCAAGGACGGTTGAATTCCGCGGTACCACCTTGTTTGACCCGGCGGATGTCTGGCCCGCCGTGCCCACTCTGCGCCCCTTGTCGCGAGGCTCACGGCTTCCCTACTGGGGCTTCACCGCCGTCGGCCGCGCGCCCGTTGAGGTTGCTGCTCGGGAGTGAACGCTTGGCCCTTGCCACCGCAGGAAGGCTTGCAGCCCATGACCTTCCCTCTCTTGCCGGCGACGCGGCGGGCAAAAACCCTCTCCGTCAACGCATTGGGCTATAGGATAACACATTTCGCGAGCGCATCGCCGCGTTCCGTTTTGTTCGCGCTGGGTACAAGGCAGGTAGCTGTGCAAATTGGCCGCGCACCCGCCTGCGGCGCTCGGCCTGCGAGATTAAGGATACGGTATGGGAAAGAAACTCGATAAGAAGGCCAAGGCCGCCGTGGCAAAAGCTGCCAAGGGCGTCAAGGTTGCTAAAGTCGACAAGGCCGTCAAAAAGTTCCGCAAACTCGAGGGCAAGCTGTGGACTCGCGAGTACCTGCTCAAGATTGCCGAGTTCGATGGAGCGACGATTGCTCCTGCCAACGGTGCTGCCGCCCGTGCTGACGCCATGGGCACGCTTGCCGGCGAGCATCACAAGCTACTGACCAGCGAGAAGTCTGTCGAACTCGTGCACTCGCTGGCACGCGAGACCGTCGCCGGCGGCAAGATCGACGACCCGCAGCTGCTTGACGAGATCCGCGTGCTCGGCCGCGACCAGCGCGAGGCAAGCGTTATTCCTACCGAGGAGGCCGAGGCCTGGACCAGGCTCACCTGCGAGGCCGATGCCGTGTGGCACAAGGCCAAGACGGCCAACGACTGGGCGAGTTTTGAGCCCTATGTGGATAAAATCGTCGCCCAACTTAAGCATCAGGCCGAACTCATGGACCCCAAGCGCGACCCATACGACGTTTGGCTCGACCAGTACGAGCGCGGCCTTTCTGCCGAGAGCTTCGATGCGTTTTGCGATGAGGTCAAGGCGACGGTCGTGCCGCTCGTGCACGCTATCGGCGAGCGCGGCCAGCAGCCCGCTGCCGACTTTTTGCACGCCCGCGTGCCCGAGGCCGCCCAGCGCGCCATGAGCTTCGACCTTATGAAGCTCGTCGGCCTGAACCTGAACGACACCACGCTTGCCTTTACCGAGCACCCGTTTAGCGAGGGCTTTGCCGTGGGTGACGCGCGCATCGCGACACACATCTACGAGGACGATTGCATCTCCAACGTCTACAGCATCATCCACGAAGCGGGACACGCCATGTACGAGCTGGGCGTCAATCCCGCCTATGCGCGCACCTGTCTTGAGGGCGGCACCTCCATGGGCATCCACGAGAGCCAGAGCCGCTTTTTCGAGAACACCGTGGGTCGCAGCCGCGCCTTTATGGGACCGCTGCTCGAGGTGCTGCGCCGCCACGCACCCGAGGTCTACGGCGACGTCGACGAGGACACGCTCTACCACGCCGTGAACATCGCGCAGCCTTCGCTGATCCGCACCGAGGCCGACGAGCTCACCTATCCGCTGCACGTTATGGTGCGCTACGAGATCGAGCGCATGCTGTTTGCCGGCGAGGCCACAGCCAAGGATATCCCCGCGCTTTGGAACCGCTTCATGGATGAGTACCTGGGCATTCCCGTTCCCGACGACACGCACGGCTGCCTACAGGATACGCACTGGAGCGGCGGCTCGTTTGGCTACTTCCCCACCTATGCGCTGGGCAGCGCCTACGACGCCATGTTTGTGCCGGCCATGTGCCGCGACGGTGTCGACCTCAACGGCGCCTGTGCGAGCGGCGACCTGACACCCGTCCGCGCCTGGCTGGGCGAGCACATTTGGCAGTGGGGCCGCGCCAAGGACGCGCCGGAGCTCATCAAGGGCGCGTGCGGCATGGCGTTCGATGCCCGCTACTACTGCAGCTACCTGCAGGACAAGTTCACCACGCTCTACGAGCTGTAAGGCATAACCGACACGTCAACGCAAAGGGGACGCCGCGGAACCAATCCGCGGCGTCCCCTTTCCACCTAGTTGTTTAAGAACGTCCCCAATGACTACCTTACAGAGCTTCCAGCGCGGCGGCGATGCGCTTCATGGCGGCATCGGCAGATGCTTGGTCGGGCGCCTCGGCCAGCACGCGGATAACCGACTCGGTTCCGCTCTTGCGCACGAGCACGCGGCCCTCGCCTGCCAGCGCAGCCTCGGCCTCGGCGATGGCGTTCTGCACGCCCATGTTCTCGAGCGCGGCATCCTTGTCCGCCACGTGCACGGCCACCTGCGCCTGCGGCAGCAACTTGCACGGAGCCGTGAGCTGCGAGAGTGTCTCGCGCTCGGCACGAATCACTTCCATCACGCGCAGCGAGGTCATAATGCCGTCGCCCGTGCGCTCGATATCGCCAAAGATCGTATGGCCCGTCTGCTCGCCGCCCAGGCTGTAGCCGCCCTCGCGCATCTTGGCATACACGTGACGGTCGCCCACGCCACTGGTCACGGCGCTCAGACCGGCAAGCTCCAGCGACTTGACCAGGCCAAAGTTGCTGGCAATCGTCGGCACCACGGTACCGCCCGAAAGGCGACCGTGCTTGTTCAGATACACGCCGCACACGTACAGGATCTGGTCGCCGTCTACCACGCGACCGCGCTCATCCACGGCCAGGCAGCGGTCGGCATCGCCATCGTAGGCAAAACCCACGTCCAGGCCCTGCTCCACCACATGGCGCTGCAGGCGCTCCATATGCGTGGAGCCGCAGTCGACGTTGATGTTAAAGCCATCGGGCGCGGCGTTGATCACGCGCACGTCGGCGCCCAGCGCGTCAAACACCGGCTTGGCCACCGAGGAAGCCGAGCCGTTGGCGCAGTCGATGCCGATCTTGACGCCCTGCAACGAAAAGTTCGCGCTGGCGATGAGCGAAGCAATGTAGCGGTTGCGGCCCTGCATGTAGTCCACCGTGGCACCGATGTGGTTGCCCGTGGCCAGCGGAACTTCGCTCTTGCCATCGATGTAGTCCTCGATGAGCTCCAGCACGTCCTCGTCCATCTTAAAGCCGTCGCTGTTGACGAGCTTAATGCCGTTATCGCAAAACGGGTTGTGGCTCGCGCTGATCATGATGCCGCAATCGAAGCAGCCTTCCACAGTCTGATGCGCTACGCCCGGCGTGGGGATCACGTGCAGCATATAGGCGTCCGCACCGCTCGCGACCAGACCGCTCACCAGCGCCGCCTCAAACATATAACTCGAGCGACGCGTGTCCTTGCCCACGATCACGCGCGCCTTAGCACTGCGGTTGGCGCCGTAATACCAGCCCACAAAACGGCCAATCTTATAAGCGTGCTCTACCGTCAGCCCAACGTTGGCCTCACCGCGAAAGCCGTCGGTGCCAAAGTACTTCATGCGCTCTCCTTACAAAATAGGGGCGAACAGATTGCCTGTCCGCCCCAAAATGGTACTCGATTATCTGCGCTACCAGAAAAACCCTACGCCGACGCGCTGTCGCGAGCCGCCTGGCATGTAGGAGTCTGACGCAGCGTAAGTGGCTTGTCCCCCGCCTCGGCCGACGTGGTCAGCGTATACGTGATCGTCGTCGTCTCGCCAGCATGCAGGTCAACGGTTCCTGAATAGCAGGGAACTCCGTGCCAAGTGGCAGCGAACAGTCCAAACTGAGTCCCCTCGACGTTTAGATCGGTAATGCTGCCGCCTGTCGGCGCAAACAGTGATACATACAAGCGCTCATCGTCACGCGAGGTCCCAGGCGCACTGGCCGCTACGTAGTCGGGCAGCTTACCTGCCTCCTCCTGCGTCATGATGTTCGTCAGGGTAACGGTGATGCGATACGAGCAAGCGCCGTCGCCGTTCTTCACGCCCTGACCAATCTGCGTATCGGCGTTCAGATACCAGTCGAGCTTGGAGAAGCTCAGGTTGTTAAAGTAGACACCAGCAACGGGATCTTCACTCGGGTCATCCGGATCGGGCAGTGAGGCGTCGATGTTCATCTCCTTGATAGCGTTCTGCTCGTCATCGTTTTTCATCCACGCGATCAGGCGGCCCTCTTCGGCACCGCGCTCAACGGCGCTGACAAGGTTCGCAACATCGACGTCGCCGATACCGCCAAGGATCTTGTCGAAGGCGGCGCTGGCGACGGATGCAAAGATGCCGTCCGACTCCTCGACCGGATAGTTCCAGTACACATCATGCATAAGCACCTTCGCCGCGTTAGTGCCGTCAACGACTGTACCGTCGGGCAGTGAAACATTACCCACGAGGCCCAACAGATACTGCAGGAATACCGGATCGATACCAATGACGCCATCGACGTCCTGTCCATACTGGGACTTCCACAGCGCGGCGACACGCTGCGAGTTGCGGGGCCAATCAGGCGAATAGGTATTGCCCGAGTTGTACAGGTTGCTGTGGTTGCCGAACAGCGCCTCATCCTCTTCGTCGACGCTCTCGACCGCCTCATCCTCGCTGAGTCCAATGCGGGGAACAAACTCGCCAATCGACATCTGACCGTCGGTGACCGAAATCAGGCCCTGCGAACCGCCAAAGCCGCCGCAGGCACGAATCTCGACGTTGTTCATGGCGTACATAAGGTAGTTGCGCGTCTGGCCGTTGGCGCCGAGCATCTGGGGAAGGACGGGGGCGACCTTCTCCGCCGCGTCAACCGCGCCGTTGAGGGTGGCAAAGCCGTCCTTGGCCTTATCGACCAGCTCGGTCACCTGGGAAATATGAGTATCGCCAATGCCCTGGACCTTCTCGTTGGCGCTCTTGAACACCTTCGAGCTGCTGGAAAGCGAATCGGCGACCGCCTGCAGCGCGGACACGTTAATCATGCCGTCCTGGAACAGCTTGCCGGGCGTAGCCTGCGAAAGGTTATCGGCCATGGGAACCAGCGCATTGCTCGAGACATCGGACAGGGCGTCAATCATGGTGCGGGCCGCATTGATATCGCTGCCATACACCGGGATAAACGAAGCCGCCGTCCACAGCGGGCTCGAGGTCTCCGCCTTCATGCTGTTACAGAGCTCATCGATCTTCTTCGCGTCGTCAGGCAGCGTCGAAAAATCGCCCGACGTGACCTTGTCCTTAAGGCCACCGACGATCTCGACAGCCTCCTTCGCTTCGCTCTTTACGGTCTTTGCCGAGTTAAGCAGCATAAAGCCGCTTGCGCCAAGCGCAACGAGAAGCACCGCGACTACAGCGGCAATAATGGCGCCGGTGTGACGCTTTTTGCGCTCGCCCTTGCGATGGCGATGACGGACCAGACCGTCAGAGGTCGAACTCGACGAAGCATCGCTACCGTAGTTCAAGCCAAAATCGTAATAATCTTCCTTGGAACCCGAGCCCGCAAACTCGGCACCGCTATCATCCAGGCGGGCGAACGTGCCAGTCTCGGAGGCGCCGGTGTAAATCGTGCCAATGTTACCCGTAAGCCCCGCGCCACCGGCAGAGGGAGTATTGTTGGCGGCCTTGCCGGCATTAACGTTGCCGGCAGCATTCGCGGCGTTGGCAGCACCTGCGTTGTTCGCAGGCACCGAAGGGGCCCCGCTCGGCTGCGACGCGGAGGTTGCACCGCCCGCAAAGACATTCCCTTTTGCACGGCCGGTCTTTTTTGCCTTTTGAGACTGCTCGTACAGAGCGGTAAACATCGCCGTCTCGCCCGGGGACACGCGCTTACCGGAACTGCCCTGTCCAGCGCCGCCCGGCGTGCCGGCCTTACCAGCCCCGTTCGGACGCGGCGGAACTGCAGGACGGCCGCTATCGCTGCCCTTAAAGTGATTACCAGCCATAAAGAAATCCTCGCAATTGAGTCGCAATGAAAAAGTCCATAACGTTACTAGTTTATGGCATTTTGAGCATCGACAGCTAAACTCCAGACACGGACATCAATTGGCGAAAATGCGGCACAACACCTTTTCCGTCTTGGCGGCGGCGCCAGCTACACCGTGAGGAACATCATCACGATGATCATGGCAAAGCCGATAAGGTCGGTCGGCAAAAACACCGTGCCCAGCATAACGGCGCTGGTGATGGTCGCCGAAACCGGCTCCACAGTTCCGATGAGGCTCGCACGCACCGAGCCGATGTCCTTAACGCCCTGCATATAGAGCATGTAAGCAAAAAACGAGCCGATAACCACGAACACCGCAAGCGCCTCGACGCCGGCGGCGTCGAGCGCCGGCATATGCGCCCAAGGCTGCACGAAGACACACGAGACCACGCCCGCCGTGAGCATTGCCGAGCCCGTGACGATGGGGCTGCCGTATTCGGGCAGGATCTTGGCGGGAATCACCGCCATACACGCGGCGCTGACCGCACACATAAGACCTGCTGCCAGGCCAAGCGGCGAGATATTCAGGCTGGTGGGGTCGCCGCCGGTGGCGATTAAAAAGGTTCCACCCAGAGCCAGACCAATGCCGATGACTTCGCGAGTACGCGGCATGCGGCAATCGATCACGCAGGTGTAGCCCATGATGATAACAAGCTGCAGGCACTGGAGCACCGTCGCGGTTCCGGCATTGGTCAGGCGCACGGCCGAAAGATAGCAAAACTGGTTGAACAGCAGGCCAAAGGCGGTAAAGAGCAGCAGCTGCTTGCAATCGGCGGGTGTGGTCCAGAGCTTAATCAGGCGCTCGCGGTCGCGCGTAACAACCACGGCCATAAAGAGTAGACCGGCGAGAATCTGACGCACGCTCATAAGCCACAAGGTATCGACGTGGTAGGTATCGAACAGAAAACTCGCGCTGGTGCCCGAGAAGCCCCAAAACGAACCGCCCACCAGCGTAGCCAAGACGCCCGTGATCATCTTGCGCGTCGAAGCGCTGTTCAGACGCCCGCGCCAGGCGCGGCGGGTACTACGGCTGAGCTCGTCGGTGCCCTCGGGCACATCAATGTTCGATATATCGGTCATCGGCACCGAAGCCCCTGCGCCTTCGACCTGCTCGACACACTCTTTGCTCATTCCACTCCCCCGAAACAGTCTGGAAACAATTCGGCTTACCTTACCACGGCGAAGTCACCAGCTGGAGGCTTGTCCGCTTATCGGTAGGACAATTCCGCAGGCGTCTTTCCATAGCTCGATACCGCAATGGCCTTGCATTATGCGACAGCCAAATCGCGGCAGCAGGCTCTTTTGAAATGGATACGATAAAGCCCCCGAATTCCACAATGTAAGCGATTTTTAAAAATGTTCTTGCCACCGAGTTCAGGCTCCGTTATATTATCCCATGTGCGCTTGCGCACCCTTGATCGGGCGTTTAGCTCAGGGGGAGAGCGCTTCCCTGACACGGAAGAGGTCAGAAGTTCAAATCTTCTAACGCCCACCAAATGTTCGCAGCTCAGAGGCTATGTCCTCTGGGCTGTTTTGTTTTATGTCGCCAAATCCGCTGGCTGCTCCAACCGCCCAACTGGCCAAAAGCCGACCATCTACTTGCCGATCTATCCATCGGCATAACCAATCAGTCCGCACCGCAACTTCTCGACAAAACGCCGCGATGTCTGCGCCCTGCGGTATCCTTGAGCCACTTGCACCTGCAGCACCAAGGAGCCGCCATGCGCACCGAGCTCGATGTCCCCTTTTCGCACAAAGAAGAAGCCAAGGCGCTGGGCGCCAAATGGGACCGGACCAAAAAGACCTGGTACGTACCCAGCGGCGTCAACCCCGAGCCCTTTGCCGAGTGGCTGCCCGGCGTTGACCGATCCGACCCCTCAGCGCCGTATATATATCTAGTACTGGGCAAGCGCGAGTGCTGGAAGTGTCACAAAGAGACCTCGGTCGCGGCCTTCGGCATTCCCTATCGAACCGATAACGACGAGAGCATCGCCATCGCTCACGCGCCCAACGAAGCCGGGCACATTGCCATCGACACGGCCAACGCCAACGCACTCGCCATCGTGCCCGCTCTTGGCTGCGTGCCGGGCGAGATCCGCAACTACCTTCTTAAGCGCTGCGGCTACAAGCCCGTAGGCGCGCGAGCCTCCAAAGCCCCGTCGCTCGGCAACACGTGCACCAGTTGCGACGCGCTGCAAGGCAGCCGCTATCTGTTCGAGGAGCCCTCGTCCCCGTTTGCCCTCACTGCCATCAACAAGCTGCCGGCACTGGAGTTTATACGCGTCGAAGTTGCCGGCGTCTTTGGCGTCCCGGCCACGCGTACCGACTTTGACCAGGCGCTCTTTACCTGGGCACGCGACCATCACGCCGAGTTCCATAAGCAGCTTGGTGAGGGGATTTATTTGTAGGGGCAAAAGACACTCACAGCCAACTCCTCCGCATCACCTATCCCTCGTCGCCGGCGTCGTACACGATATCGAGGCCACAAACAGGGCATTTCTCCGGATACACCGGCATATGAACGCCTGTCCGTTTTCTCACTTCGTCGCTGAGTCTGTCGCGCGCATCGATAAACCGAATGTCGAGACACGGTATTTGCGAGCCGCAGCAAGGGCAGGTGACGACAAACGACCCGCAATCAACCTCTACGCTCGGAAACATATTGTTGTCTATAAGGGCACACGGCAGTTTTCCGTACTTCCCCATCGCAATATCGCCTCGCCAGCTCATACACGCTCCCCTCTCGCTATACAAATCAGGAAGAGCATGCACCGGCGGGCGGGCGCGAGATTGCATCGCCACGCGATCCGATCAAACAACACGATCGTCAAAGAATGCCAAAGCCAAATACGCTAATACGGCAGAAGCCCCGCCTTTTCACGCTTCTTTTCCGAGCGATCGAACTCAATGCGATGGGCCTCAAGAAACACCGTATCGGGTCGCCACTGACGCTCATTCGGCTGCCTTAGCGTCGCACCCGCAAAGAAAGCGTAGTCGGTCTTATCCAGCAGGTACGATCCGCACAGCCGATATTCGCCGCAAACAGGCTCAAACGAAATCAGGTGAGCATCAAATAGGGAATGAAGATCGCGCCGAAGCAGAATACCGTTGCTGGCAACCTGCGATTTGGGTCCCGAGTAATTCTCGATATGTGCAGCCTCCAGAGCTTCGCTGACGCCGCAGTCCGACACCGCGCAACGGCCATCATAGGCGGCAACGAGCTGCTTGCGGAACCATTGCTGCCCCAATCGCTCGCGCCTTAACGCATAGCGGACCTTTTCGTCGTCGGTCACACCCTGTCCGGCAAACTCAATATCGACGGGTATGTGCTTCAGATAACTCATGTCGGGCGCAAAACGAGGGTCCGGTCCGCCTTTATGAACAGGACCGTGCAGAACAAACCATCCGTTTTCGGGCTCGAACCGCTCAACAAACGCAAGGCCGAGCACCTTATAGCCCACCTCGGTTGCAAATATGACTCCGACTGGGACGCCACATTCCATGCAGTTGAGCATTTTACGGTTGTAATTCTGGTCTCGAGAACCAACGGCGCCTGGCGCTTGGACCGAATACTTAATGACCCACGTACCGTCATCCAAATAGAGCGGAGGCACATCGGTGTAGAAGCTCTTTTTAGAGTTATGGACCGAAAGCGCAAAGATCTTATTGGGATCTTGCTTCACCCGATCCTGGCCCGGCCAGAAGATCCCTGAATCCCGCGTTACGGGAAAGAAGTCCGAGTCAATTCTCAAACGGTACTGATACTGAGGGCTATCTTCCTTGGTGTGGTGCGGAAGGCTGGTCCAAACGCCGTCGCGCTGTTCCTCACCCAGAAACCACTCCCATGCCTCAACGTATTCGGAAGGCACGAGACTGCAGGCGCGGTCATAGCTTGGTCCATCCATCAACGGAACAGCAAGGTCAATGTCGTTCATCGCCAGCACCTACAACCATACGAACGCGAGTCATGCCCCTCAATAATATGGCCGAGAGTCAATTATTACGAGATCTCATTCCGCGATCGGCACATCGTTGATGCTCTCGGTTTGCCGCTGGCGCGCTTGTACCCCGCTACCCCACTTCCCTGTATACTGATGTAGCACGTGTTTCATCCGGGCTTGTTGGGCCGGGTCGTTCATGGGAGGGTCTTATGGCTGCTTCGAATCCGCCTAAGGGGAGCGTTTCTTCTTCGTCCATCAAGCCGGTTACGCGCAAGGCCGTGCGTTGCCAGCGCGAGGTCGCTTGGCTTGTCACGCAGGCGGCGGGCAGGCTTGTGGCGACCACTCAGGACGTCAATGCGCCTACGCCGAGCTTTGTGTTAGCGGCGGCGCTGGATTTTGTGCGCCAATTGGAGCTTGCCGCGCAGGATGCCAACGGCCACCTCGACTACCAGAACGTTATGGCGCCCGACCTGCAAACGTTCTGTCACATGGCCAAGTTGCCCGCCGCGCCCAATGCACTTTCGGACGCAGGCTACATGTTTACGCTTTCGGGCGCGGACCTTATCCGCGACATCTATGCATACTGCAGCGAACTCGCCGAGCGCCACGTCTTTGACGCGGCTGAAGTCAAACCGGGATATGTCATCAAGCTGGTTCTTAGGCTGTTCTTGATGGACGGGTTTGGGGCCATGCCGGCGTAAGCCGAGTCTTTAGCATCACTGTCGACTGGGCAACAACCGCTTTGCCTTAGTGGGCGCCAATCGAGGGTCGATTATTGGGTCGCCTCGTCCACTAACGCATTTATTCCACGCGCTCTGACAGTCGATACTTGCGGTTGCGGCTCGTCGCCGGCGCCGTGGGCTCAAGCTCGCCTTGAGCAATGAGCGCGTTGACGCGCGACCTAACCTGGGAAATCGTAAGCCCCGTACGTTCTGCCAGCTCACGCGTCCCCAGCTCGCCGTAGTGTTTGAGTGCCGTCACAATTAAGCCCCCGCCATGATCGACCGGCTCGATCTTTGAACGGTAAAGTACGACTTTGAACCGATCGAACCCCGGGCAGAACAGGGGCTCGGCCAGACCATGCGCGCGCATGGCATCGATCATCATCGGGATGCCCGAGCCATTGCCCTCAGCCGGCGAACCTGCACCGTCGGGCAATGGGACAAGCGACATGAGCTTCACAAGCGTCGCATTGCGACATCGGGAGCTGCCGTCAAACAGGTTCTCGCGAGTCTTTCCTCCGTATAGGCCGCCGGGGTTCGTCACCTCGATACGGTCATCAAAGACGTCAACAGCGATCGACTGCCCACAGAACCGATCTCCGTATTCTCGGTGGATTACGGCGTTGGCGATTGCCTCGCGCAGGACCTCCTCGGGAATCTCCAGCGAGTCGACACGCGAGACGCCTTGGATCGTCGAGGTTCGCCGCAAATTCTTAGCGACTGCCGCGACGGCATCCGAGATCATCTCGCCCAACGTTCCCTCACAGATCGTGCGGTCCATGAACCTCAGCGACCCCGCCGTGCCTTTCCGGGTCCCCGCATAGACAGCCATGTCGATAAAGAGCTTGGGGTAGAACTGCTGAGGATAGGCACCCGCGGCCAGGAGCCCGGCCTTAGTAACATTGCCCTGGGAGTCGAGGAAATTCAGGCGCTCCAGCTTCGTTTTCTTGTCCGGCGCGCCGCGCATTGCACGGGGTGTCAGCGAGAAAGCACGCTCTATCGTGCGGTCGACCAGGGCCTCGTCAAGATCGCCTGCGACCGCGCCGGGTACTGCATCGCGATCACTGGGGCTCGTCCGTTCATACGATGACAAGGACAGGACCTCGGTCGACGAGAGCGGAACATCTTTGTCATCGATGCGTTTGTAGCTGCCGCCTTGAGCGCCCCGCTCTATGACATAACAAGGCTTGCTCGACGGGTCGAGCTCCTCAATCGTGATGACCAGAACCACGGTGCCCTGGAGCTCCACGCGTTCAATGGTGTATTTGGGCGGATTGGCCAGTTTTCCGCGACCGCCGGCATCACCCATGCCCGCTACGAATTGGTTGAGCACCTTCTCGGTCTCAAAGTTCTCAACCGGGACAAAGCCCGCGCGCTCGCTCACGCCGAGCACGATAATTCCGCCAGCGGTATTCGCGAATGCGCTAACCGTTTCCCATACGTCGCGGGAAAGCGTCGTGGCGCTCTCCTTGACCTCGACGTTAAGATCGTCCGAGCCCATGCGCTTTAAAGACTCGAGCAGACCGGTCAGCTCGTTTTCGTTCATCTGCATGTCCTTTCGCTCGGCCCGGCGGAGAATGCCGCGAATAGATTTCCTTCGTCTCTCAGTTATCTCTCGTAATTATCTCTCATCTTACTGCTATCTCTCATATTAGAGATAAGTGAGAGATGAAAGATAAGATGTCTGCCATCTGTTTCATTTAAACATGTTTTTGCTGGTAAAACAATCAGTATTGAGACAATACCATGATTGCCTGTCTCTTTGCTGCTCAGTTATCTCTCATATTTTTCTCTCATCTTCCTGTCATCTCTCATATTAGAGACGAATGAGGGACGAGAGATACGCGAGTGATGGACGAGCGAGGATTTTCGGACGGTCGGATATCGAGAGTGGATATTTGGACGGTTTTTGGGGCTTTTGCGGCAAATTCCGTCCAAATATCCACTCTCGTTCGATAGGTATCCGGAAATCCTCGCTCGTCCGTCCGAATATCCACTCTCGTTTGGCGAGTGTCCAATTTTCCACGCTCGTGCGGCGGGCACGCGAGCCCTTCGCCCAATCCGCTGGCATCGTCTCCAGTTCGCCGCAGGGTCGCGGCCCCATATGGGTATACTCTCGAGGATTCGACTCGATTCGCCCCCGCTGGAGCGTCAAAGGAGACTGCATATGCCCACCACCTCAACCGACCCGCGTGCCGCTGCCGCCGCGCTGCTGATGCCCGGTACCATCTGTCACGGTTTTGCCGTCGAGCGCTGCGAGACCGTGCCCGAGCTCGACTCGGACGCCTACGTGCTGCGCCACACCGCATCGGGCGCTCGCCTGCTGTACCTCGCGTGCGACGACGAAAACAAGGCCTTTGCCATTGGATTTAAGACGCCGCCGGCCGATTCCACCGGCGTGTTCCATATTCTTGAGCACTCGGTGCTGTGCGGATCGGCCAAGTTCCCCGTCAAGGAACCGTTCGTGGACCTGATCAAGAGCTCCATGCAGACGTTCCTCAACGCCATGACCTACCCCGACAAGACCATCTACCCCGTTGCCACCACCAACGAGCAGGACCTGTACAACCTGATGGACGTGTACCTGGACGCGGTGTTCAACCCGGCCATCTATACCAAACCCACCATTTTTGAGCAGGAGGGCTGGCATTACGAGCTGGACCTGCCGGAGGGCGCCGAGGGCGAGGACGGCGACAGCTCCGCGAGCCTGTGCGAGGGCACGCTGCGCTATAACGGCGTGGTGTTCAACGAGATGAAGGGCGCGCTGTCCGACCCCATGAGCGTGCTGGACGACGCCGTCAACGCTGCGCTCTATCCCGACACCGCCTATGCGCACGAGAGCGGTGGCGACCCGCGCGCGATTCCCACGCTCACCTACGAGCAGTTCCTGGACACGCACGCGCGCCACTACAATCCTTCCAACTCCTACATCACGCTCTACGGCGACCTGGACGTAGACCGCGCGTTATCCTTTTTGAACGAGCGCTACCTGTCGCAGCCGAGCGCCGCAAGCCGCCGCATGGACGCAGCCGTTGCCGCCGGCGAGGACCCGTCCACGCTGGCACCCAATCCACTGGGCGTGCAGGCGCCCGTGACCTGCGAGTATAAGCGCGTCGAGATGGCCACCACACCCGAGAACGCCTTGGTGGGCCTGGGCCTTGTGCTGGGCAGCGCGCTCGACCGCAAGCGCACGATCGCGGCGGACATCCTGTTCGAGGCACTGCTAGGTTCCAACGAGGCACCGGTTAAGAAGGCCGTTCTTGCCGCCGGACTGGGCGGCAACGTGGTGAGCTATACCGCGGCCGAGAGCCTGCAGCCCTACGAGCTCATCATGCTGCAAAATGCGCAGCCCGGCGTGGCGCGCGAGCTGCGTCGCGTATTCCAGGACGCTTGCCGCGACCTGTGCGAGCACGGCGTTCCGCGCGAGCGCCTGGAGGCCATCATCAGCAGCAACGAGTACGACCTGCGCCAGCGCGACTATGGCATCGCCGACGGCGTGGCCATTGCGTGTGATGCGCTGAGCACCTGGCTCTACGATGACGACGCTGCGACGCTGGCGCTCAAGTATGGCCCGGTGTACGAGGAGCTGCGCGGCGAGCTGGACGGCAGCTACTTTGAGGGCCTGCTGCGCGAGCTGGTGCTGCAGAACGATCACATGGCGCTGGTCGAGCTGGTGCCGGTGGATGCCACCGAGGGTTCGGAGGGTGCCGAGGCCGCCGAGCTGGCAGCCAAGCGCGATGCCATGACCGATGCCGAGCTGGCCAACGTGGTCGAGCGCACGGCCGTGCTGCGTGCCGCGCAGGAAGCCGAGGACACGCCCGAGGACAAGGCCACGCTGCCGCGCCTGCGTGTATCCGATATTGGCGAGGCGCGCCCCGAGCCGCCGCTCGTTGTGGACACGACTGCGCCCATCCCCTGCCTGCGCCACGGCATCCCCACCAACCGCCTGGCCTACGCCATGCAGTATTTCGACCTGAGCTGCGTCGCGTTTGAGGACCTGCCCTATGTAACGCTGCTCTGCCGCCTGCTCAAGCAGCTGCCCACGAGCGAGCACTCGGCCGAGGAGCTCGACAACTTGCTCGCCGGCAAGCTTGGCTTTTTGAGCTTTACGACCGAGGTCATGACCCAGCCCGACGTGGACGGTGTGCGCCCCTACCTGCTGGTAAGCGCCGGCGCCCTGTCCGAGAAGATCGATGCGCTGGCAAGCCTGCCGCACGAGGTGTGGTCGAGCACGCTTTTGCTCGATGCCGACGCCGACCGCGTGCGCGACGTGCTCACGCAGATTCGCATTGGGCTTGAGCAGGGCTTTATCAACAACGGACACTCGGCGGCGCTCGGTCGCGCTATGAGCTACAGTTCGCCTTCGGCCGTGGTGCGCGAGCAGCTTTCGGGCGTGGACTTCTACCTGTTCCTGCGCGATCTGCTCGACCACTTTGACGAGCGCCTGGATGACCTGCGCGCCAAGCTTGCCGAGCTGGCAGGCCGCATCTTTGTGGCCGATGGCTGCCTGGCGAGCTTTACCGGCAGCGACGAGGACTTTAACGCGTACTGGGCCGCCGCGGGCGATCTGGGGCTGGGCGCTGGCGACGGCGCCGATGCCGGCCGCGACGCGCTCGTGGTGCCGACGCCGTGCGACCGCCACGAGGCTTTTATCATCCCCAGCGACATCTGCTTTGCGGCGAGCGCGTGTGACCCGCGTCGCCTGGGCATCGACGTGACAGGCGCTTGGGCGGTTGCCGCCAACGCGCTCTCCTACGACTATCTGTGGAACGAAATCCGCGTTAAGGGCGGCGCGTACGGCTGCGGATTCCGTGCGGCAGGCGAGCGTCAGACGGCGTTCTACACCTACCGCGACCCGGCAATCGACCCCTCGATTGAGCGTGTGGCGCGCGCAGGCGAATGGCTCGGCAGCTTTGAGCCCGACGAAGCCGCCTTTGAGGGCTTTATCGTGAGCTGCGTGAGCGGTATGGACGCACCGGTGAAGCCGTACGCGCTCACCAAGCGCCGCAACACGACCTACCTGGCCGGGCTCGATCCGCACGCACGCGAGGAGCGCCGCGCCCAGATGCTCGCCGCCACGCCCAGTGAGCTGCGCTCGCTCGGCACCGACGTGACGCGCATCGCAGCCGAGTCGCCCACCTGCGTCTTTGGCGGCCGAGACGTCATCGCCAAGAGCAACGCCGGCTTTAACGTCATCGACCTGCTGGGCTAAGGCACCAAGGTAGATTTTTGGGACATGCCCGAAAATCTACCTTTTCTTTTGCCGCTGCTTGGGCGGGGCAGCTCAGCCCGTCCCACCAGTTTGTCTAAATCTGTAACATCTAGGCGGCAATATCGGCTCCAGATGTTACAAATCGAGACGTTTTCGGATGACGCCGGCCCTTTGTCTCAATCTGCAACATCTAAGTCCAATTTTGCCGAGTTACTGTTACAGATCGAGACAAACCGCCGCGAACACCTGCTCTTCGTCAAAACCCACGAAGGTGTCCATGAGCTGCCCCCTTTGCGATGATTTGTGTGGTGGTTTGGGTGTTTGCCCAGATAAAACCTGCCAAAATAAACCTGTCCCTTTTTGGTAGGTTTGGGAGAGGGAGCTGGGATGGATAAGGCTGAGTTGCGGCGGGCAGTGATTGCTCGGCGCGATGCTCTTGATTTGGACTTGCGGGCGGCGAAGTCTGCCGTTATCTGTGCGCGGCTTGTTGAGTTGCTGGGCAGCTCGGATCCCGCAGCCCCGCACACCGTTGCAGTCTATGCCGTAATGGGCTCCGAGGCAGACCCTGCCGCGTTTGCCGCTGCGGCCGCCGCGCGCGGCTGGCGCGTAGCCTATCCGTGCATGTTCTCGGCAATTGATGCCGCAGCTTGTGGCCAGCGCATGTGCATGCGAGCAGTTGCCGCCGACGATGCGTCCGCGGCCCCGTTTATCGCCCACCCCGCGCGGGCCTTCGCGGCCACGGACATCGACAGCGACCGCTTCCCCATCGTGCCTGCCGAAGCACTCGACATGATTGTTGTGCCGCTCGTGGCCTTCGACCAAACCGGCGCGCGCCTGGGCTACGGCGGCGGCTGCTATGACCGCTACCTGTCCATGCTCTCGCCCGCATGTCAAATCATCGGCATCGCCTTTGACGAGCAGCGTGTCGACCGCGTTCCCACCGACGCCCACGACCTGCCGCTACCCCACATCATCAGCGCCTAACCGCCGTTGCATCGCACCTGCACGATGAGCGTGGAAAATCTCCCGCTTTGAACCCCCTTGCGAGCCAAAAACGGGAGATTATCCACGCTCATTCAACAAGCGTCCGATTATCCACGCTCGTGTGTCCGGATTTCCACGCTCGTGCGACTCAACGCCCTGCAACTGCCTCAGCACGCACGCGGCACGCCGGCGACCTTGAGCTTGCGATCGAACTTTGTCGGATCCCTTAGATCATCCCAGCACAAGCGCACGATCTTGCAGTTATCAAGCAGCGAAAGCCTCGACTCGCGCTGGCGCTCATCAAACTGCGCCTTTGCGAGCTTGCCCTCCTCCGCCGCCTTCTCGCTTTTAACAAATCCGTCGAACTCCCCGATAATCAGCCGGTCGCCCACGCGCCACAAGTAGTCGACGCGATACGGTCGTCCCGGCTCAACCGGGTCGAACAGCTCAACTTGCAACTCCGGCGTCTGCCAGCCGCGCTCGATCATCAGGGCACGCGCCTTGGACTCGCCGCCGCTTTCCGACAGCCCATCGGCACATCGTGCAACCCTGCGCGCCGTCACAACACCGCGACGATTCAGGCCAAGCTTGTCGACAGTCTCAACGAGATGCTCCTTCGACAAAAGTTGCTCATGGAGCGCCGAATCCGCGATGATCAGTCCCTCGACAAACGATGCATCGACCAAGCAATCCGTAATCGTTTGATCGATATCGGTTACGGCGATATCCATCTGGGTGGCACGTGTTTGACGAGCATAGCGATGACGAATGACCTGAGAGCCCGGCGTCGTCGATTGGGCCAGCATCGCGGCGATATGGATGTGCGTCAAATTGGCATGCGAAACCGAAAGGCCATAGATAACAGCCGCCGTATAGGAGCAAAATGTCCAGTCGGGGTGCTTTTGCGCAAGCGCCCGCACCCGATGCAGATAACGCTGCCGAAACTTGAGCTCGGACCAGTATTCCGGACGCGCATACAGCCCCGGCATGACCGCTTCGAGACTTCCCGCCTCCGCCCGCCGCTGAATCTGCTTTGCCTCCGCCGCCGTGCGCGCGTACACGCAGCTCATCTGCTGTTCGCATGCTTTAATGTGACTTGTAAGTCTTTGATTCGCCGTCATGTTTCCCATGTCGCCTCCCAACTCATGGAACGGCGCAAACGTACCAGACGGTTTCATGCGAAGTCTAACCAAATGCTGTCCAGGCACTGACCAAATGCTTGACGGTTTTGGACGTTTTAGGCTGATGGCTTATATCTGCAGGCAGAAGCCTTACCGAGAGGTCCCTGTCTCCACATTTAGATGCCTGTGTCCATCGGATTATCAGAAAGAAAAACCCGTCGAGATACGAGACTACGCCGAATGCGACTTGGCCTCTTCACGCACCGTCTCTTAGCCGAGCCATCGGCATCTACACACCTAAAAAATGAGCGTGGATAATCTCCCACTTTGAGCCCGTTCCTCGGCCAAAAATGGGAGATTATCCACGCTCGATTTGTAAACGTCCGAAAATCCACGCTCGTCCGTCCGAAAATCCACGCTCGTCCGTCCGAAAATCCATGCTCGTCACGCCGCCGGCACAGCAACAGCCGCGGCAGCAGCCACGGCTACAGCAGTACCATCGCAGCCTAGTGCTCCTCGCCGGCGCGGGCCAGGTCGTAGGGCGTGGTCTGGTAGACGTAGTAGTTGAGCCAGTTGGTGTAGAACAGCTGAGCTTGGCTGCGCCAGACGTTGCGCGGCTCGGCGGAGGGGTCGTCGCCCGGGAAGTAATGCGCCGGCACCTCCGGGTTGAGCCCGCGCTTCACATCGCGCTCGTACTCCAGGCGCAGCGTATCGGTGTCGTACTCGGGATGGCCAAAGACAAAGAAGCGACGGCTGTCGGTCGACTTGACGATGTACAGGCCCACCTCGTCGGACACGGCCACGACCTCAAGCTGCGGCTCGGCCTCCACGTCCTCGCGGCGCACATCGGTGTTGCGCGAATGCACGGCATAGAAACGGTCGTCGAAGCCGCGGACCAGCGGGCTTTGCGGCTTCACCAGATAATGCTCGAACACGCCGCTCGCCTTTGCCGGCAGGTCATACTTCTGGATACCGTAATGATGGTACAGACCGGCCTGTGCGCCCCAACAAATGTGCAGCGTAGAGTGTACGTGCGTGGTAGACCAGTCCATGATCTGGCAGAGCTCGGGCCAGTAGTCGACCTCTTCGAACGGCATCTGTTCCACCGGGGCGCCCGTGATAATCAGGCCGTCGTAGTGGATGTCGCGGATGTCGTCGAACGTGCGGTAGAACGTCTCCAGGTGGCCGGCGCTCACGTGCGTGGCCTCGTGTGTTTTGGTGCGCAGCAGGTCCACCTCCACCTGCAGCGGCGTGTTGGAGAGCTTGCGCATGATCTGCGTCTCGGTAGCGATTTTGGTGGGCATGAGGTTGAGGATGAGCACGCGCAGCGGACGGATGTCCTGGTGCAGCGCCCGGTACTCGGTCATGACAAAGATGTTCTCGCTCTCGAGCTGCGCGGCGGCAGGGAGGGCGTCGGGGATGCGAATGGGCATGGATGCTCCTTACGAGTCAGTTGCAGCTATGGTACAACGACCAGCGCCATCCGCGCGAGCACATCGCCCAGCGATACCGTCAGCGGCCCAAATCGCTCCAAAAGTAGAGATTAAGGCATGCCCAAAAATCTATAGCGCTTTAGCCTAGCAAAGTGGCAACAGGACGCTACAATGGTTCGACGCGAAAAACTCGGCCGAAAGGATACATATATGTACCAGACGCGTAAGATCGGTGTGGTCGGCCAGGGCCACGTAGGAGCACATGTCGCCAACAGCCTGCTCATGCAGGGCATTGCCGATGAGCTGTACCTGTGCGATATCAACGAGGCCAAGGTGACGTCCGAGGTCCAGGACCTGCGCGACTCCCTTTCGTTTGTCCCGTACAACACCAAGATCGTCAACTGCTACGACCACTACGAGGAACTTGCCTGCTGCGACGTCATCGTCAACGCCGCCGGCAAGGTCGCGCTGGCCGCCGGCAACCGCGACGGCGAGCTGTTCTTTACCACCGACGCCGCCCGCACCTTTGCCAAGCGCATCGTCGACGCCGGCTTTGACGGCATCTTCGTGAGCATCTCCAACCCCTGCGACGTCGTGTGCACCGAGCTGTGGCACCTGACCGGCTACGATCCCAAGAAGATCATCGGCTCGGGCTGCGGTCTGGACTCCGCCCGTCTGCGCACCGAGATCTCCAAGAAGGTCGGCGTGAGCCCCAAGTCCATCGACGCCTACATGATCGGCGAGCACGGCTTTAGCCAGCTGGCCGCCTTTAAGGCCGCAACCATCGCCGGCAAGAGCCTCAACGAGCTTCAGGCCGAGAACCCCGACAAGTACGCCTTCGACCACATGGAGGTCGAGGAGCTTGCACGCAAGGGCGGCTATGTGACCTACCAGGGCAAGCAGTGCACCGAGTACGCCGTCGCCAACTCCGCCGCGCGCGTCTGCGCCGCCGTTCTGCACAACGAGCACGCCGTGCTTTCCGCCTCCACGCTCATGACCGGCCAGTATGGCGAAGAGGGCATCTTCACATCCCTGCCGTGCGTGATCGGCGCCGAGGGCGTCGAGGAGGTCTACACGCTCGACCTTTCCGAGCACGAGCTCGAGGGCTTCCACAAGAGCTGCCAGCACATCCGCGACAACATCGCCCAGCTCGATTGGTGGGATACCGAGGCCTACGACGCCAAGTAAGCCGCTGGCTGCCGCAACCTTGCGAATCTATGCGCGATACTAAGCGGGCCGCGCCGGAAACCCACCGGCGCGGCCCGCTTTTTACGCACGCTGTTCGCTTGCGAATCGAAGGTGAATGCTTTTCCCGTTACCTAGTACTGCTCGATGCCCATGTAGCGACGAATCTCAGGGCTGTGGTCGAACACCTTTCCGCGGGCGGCGCGCAGCTCGCAGCTCATGTTGTAGAAGAATATCGGCTCCAGGTACGAACGCACGCTGGCAGGCACTTCACCCACGCCGTACTCGAGCGCATCGAGCACCATGACGGTATCGGTGTGCGTGTTGAGGAACGCAAGAGCGCGCTCCTCCATGGGGCGGCACTCGCCCGATCCGAGCTGCACAAAGTAGAATACGCCGGGCTCGGTGGCTTCGAACGGGCCATGGAAGTACTCGCCGGAGTGGATGTAGCAGCAGTGCTGCCACTGCATCTCCATGAGCGAGCAGATGGCCATAGCGTAGGTCTGGCTAAAGTTGGGGCCGGAGCCCAGGATATAGAAGAACTTGTGCTGCTGGCAGAGCTCGGCAAAGCGGGCGCCCAGCTCGGCGTTGACCTTCTCACGGGCGGCGGGCAGCAGCGCATCCATCTGCTTGAGGCCCTCATACATGTCGGCGAGTGCCTCGTAGCCTTCCTGCTGGTCGAGCAGCTCGGCGGCGATCAGAGCGCCGATGCCCTGAGGCACCTCGGCCTGCGGCACGCCCTCGCCCCAGGGGTAGACCCAGGTGGCCCACTTGCCGTTGTCGATCTTGGAGCCCTCGCAGTCGGTGAGGGCAACGACCTCGGCACCGGCCGCCAGCGCCATCTCGCAGCCGTCGACGACCTCTTGCGTGTTGCCGCTGTGGCTGCAGGCAATAACGAGCGACTTCTCGCCAAGGCTCTTGGGGGCCATCAGGCAAAACTCGCGTGCCGTGTAGACCGTCGAGGTAAACGTGGTGGCCTCGCGCTTGAGCAACTCGTTGGCCGGCATCAGGTCAATCATCGAACCGCCGCAGGCGATCCAAAAGACGTTCTCAATCTTGCCCTTGCGCTCGATAATTTCCTGAACCAGATCATGTGCGTTCACGGTGATGCTCCTCCTTGTGTGGCGGCTTTGAACGACGGCAGCTCGTACCTGCTGTCATTCTATGTTGTCCTATTTATAGCACGCACGAAGACGCCCGTGAAGTCATTTCACCAAACTTGTTCTATGTTGTTCTATCTGTGGGCGTTAGATGTCGAACACGTAGCGCGAGCCCACGATCTTTTGGCGGCCGAGCAGCAAGGGTCGCTCGTCCTCGTCGGTAAAGTACGCCTCCATATAGAAGAGCGGCTCGCCGACCGGCACCTCCAGCAGCGGGGCCACCTGAGCATCGGCAAGCGCAATCTCCACCGTACAGGGATCGGACTTGAGCGGCGCACGGCCCGAATGCCCGGCAACGAGCGCAAAGATAGAATTGTCCGTGAGGTCCTTGTCGGCAAGCGTCTGCAGATAGGGATGGTCGGCCAGCACGAAGGCGTTGTTCTCGAGCATGACGGGCACGCCGTCCGCCGTGCGCACGCGCTCGACAACGATGAGCTCGCAGCCGGGTTCCACCCCAAAAAACGCCGCGTCCTCGCGCGTCGCCGCAACCACCGTGCGCGACACCAGGCGCGCTCCGGCCACCATGTCGTTGGCAGCGCAGCCTTCGGAAAAGCTCTGAACGTCACCCTTCTGGACAATCTTGCGTTTGAGCTTGGGCGCGCACACAAACGTGCCCCTCCCCTGCTGGCGGTTGAGATACCCCGCGCGCGACAGCTCCTCGACGGCGCGGCGCACGGTGATGCGTCCCACGCCGTAGTACTTCGCGAGCTCCATCTCGGAAGGAATGCGCGAGCCGGATGCGTACACGCCACGCGCGATCTCGCCCTTTAGGTCGTCCATGACCTGCTGGTACAGCGGCACGGCGGACACGCCAGCGCGGCCGGTTTTATCGTCGGATGCCATCGTTATGCTCCATTCCGTGCATGCTCGGACTCAAACTCTTCAATCGCCGCCATAAACTGATCGCCAAAGGCGTCGGCCTTTTTCTCGCCGATGCCGTTGACCTGGATAAGCTCGTCGCGCGTCTGCGGTCGTAGGCGGCACAGACCGCGCAGAGCCTTGTCGGAAAAGACCATGTACGGCGCCATCTCCAGCTCGGTCGAGATCTCCTTGCGCAGGGCACGCAGGCGCTCGAACAGCTCGGCATCGTCACCCACGCGCGGGCGCTGATCCAGCTCAGCCTCCTCGCGCAGCAGATCCACCGCACGGCGGGCGCGGGCAGAGGCCTTGCGCTTGGACGCGCGACGCTTAACGGTAAAGGCGAACGCCTCGTCCTCGACCTCGCCGGCGCGCGGGCCCAGCCCCACGACCGGGTACTGCCCCTGCGAGGTAGCCAGATAACCGCGGCCGCACAGCTGGCCGATGATGTCCTTGATGCGCCCGACCGATTCGCTCGACAGCTCACCGTAGGCGCGGTCCTCGTCCAGATGCATCTGGCGAATGCGCTCGGTGTTGCCACCATGGAGCACGTCGGCGATGAGCGACTTGCCAAAGCGCATGGGACGCGTGGCCACATAGCGCACGGCGGCTCGGGCCATATCGGTGACGTCCTCGACCTCGAACTGCGTGAGGCAGTTGCTGCAGTTGCCGCAGCCCTCGGCATCGTCCGTGGCGGTGCCGCCCGTACCGGCCGCGGCATGCTCGGCCGCGGCCTCGTCGCCAAAGTAGCGCAGCATGTATTCGCGCAGGCAGCCGGTGGTATTGCAGTAGCCCTCCATCTGGCTGAGCAGACGATATCGATTCTGGAGCGCCCACGCGCGTTGCTCGTCGTCGAGCGCGTCATCGGCAGCATCGCCGCGGTCGATCAGAAAGCGGCGCATACGAAAATCATTGCCGTTCCACAGCAAGTGGCAGCTGGCCGGGTCGCCGTCGCGACCGGCGCGGCCCGCCTCCTGGTAGTAGGCCTCAATGCTCTCGGGCACGTTGTTGTGGATCACGTAGCGCACGTTGGGCTTGTCGATGCCCATGCCAAAGGCGTTGGTGGCAACCATCACCTGGATATCGTCGTCGATAAAGGCACGCTGGCTCTGGCGGCGGGCATCGTTGCCCATGCCGGCATGGTAGCGGCCCACGCGAATGCCGCTGGGGTCCAGCGCCTCGGCAAGCTCCGCGGCCAGCGCATCGACCGTCTTGCGGGTCGAGCAATACACGATGCCGCTCTCGCTCGAATGCGCGATCACGTAGTCACGCACCCACGCGGCCTTGGCCTTGTCGCCCATCTCCTCGCAACCAAAGTAGAGGTTCTTGCGATCAAAACCCGTCACCACGGTCGCTGGGTTTTGCAAGCCGAGCATTTGCTGGATATCGGCGCGCACACGCTCGGTCGCCGTGGCGGTAAACGCCGCCACGATCGGGCGCCGCGGCAGCGAATCGATAAACTCGCGAATCTGCAGGTAGGCGGGGCGAAAATCCTGGCCCCATTGGCTTACGCAGTGGGCCTCGTCAATGGCCACGAGCGGAACGCCGATGCCGCCTTCGGCCGCAGCTTCCTGCGCAAAGGCCAGAAAGCACGGCTCGAGCAGGCGCTCGGGCGCCACATACATAAGCTGATAACGGCCCTCGCGCGCCCGCTTGAGCACGGTGTTTTGCTGGGCCGGGGTAAGGCTGGAGTTGAGATAGCTGGGGCGCGCACCCGCCGCGAGCAGCGCGCGGGTCTGGTCCTCCATAAGAGACAGCAACGGGCTCACCACAAAGGTGATGCCGGGCAGCATAAGCGCAGGCACCTGGTAGCAAATGGACTTGCCGGCGCCCGTGGGCATAACGCCCAGCGCATCGCGACCGGCAAGGATCGCATCGACCATGCGGTCCTGTCCCGGGCGAAACGAGGTGTAGCCAAAATAGGCGCCGAGCGTGTCGAGCGCCATCTGCTGCATGCTATCGGTCATAGTTTCCTAACGTCAGAATCATCTGTCGCCGATTATACGCCGCCACGCGGACCGGTGCCGCACGGCTGTCAGCCACGCTCATTCTGCAGGTAGTCATTGGGTGTTCCTATAGTTTTGTCAACCGTCGGGGCTACTCCCGGTAGGGCACCCGGTCGCGCATCACGGCGTATATCGCCCTGAGCCGCTTCCTCGCGACGGCCTTGAGCGCCCGCCCGTGCCCCATGCCCCGCGCCCTGCAGGCCCGGTAGTACTCGCCGTAGCGCCCCGAGGACCTCACCATGGATTGGCAACACCTATTTGGACGATTCCGGGAGGGACAGCCCCGCCTCCCTGA
>CALDBJ010000070.1 GCA_937937835.1 uncultured Collinsella sp. | reverse complement strand
CGGGGGGTGTTCCTATAGTTTTGTCAACTGGGAAATGCTCTCCGTGCGACCGAATCGCGGCATGCTGACGCCAAGCCATTAGGCCGGTGGGCTTCAGTCTGCTCGGTGCGTTTCGGCTAGGCTGCGTAAGGCACCCTGTCTCGCATTACCGCGTAGATGACCTTCAGTCTCTTTCGCGCCAGCGCCTTGAGCGCCTTGCCGTGCGACATGCCCCGCTCCCGGCACCTGGTGTAGTAGTCGCCCCATCTCCCCTCTGTCCGGGTAAGGCAGTTGCACGAGAATATGAGCAGGTTCTTCAGCCTCTTGTTGCCTTGGCGCGATGCCGTCACCGAGGAGATCGAGGTTCCCGACTGGCGGTTGCGCGGCGCCAAGCCGCAGTACGACGCGAGCCTGTCGTGACTGGGGAAGTCTTCGATGTCGATGGAGATCGCAAGCTCGGAAGCGGTTTTGGGCCCGATGCCCGGCACCGTCAGGAGGCATCGGTAGGTATCGTCGCCCTCGAGCAGGGCGGAGATCTCCGCCGTGATCGCCTCGATCTCCGCCGAGTTCTCGGATATCCTGCGCGCGAGCAGTTTCACCGCCCGGTCCTCGGCGGCGACGACCGACGCATCCGGCCTTGTCGAGGAGGTTGTCGAGCGGACGAGGGCCTCGATCTTACCGCGCGCCGCCCCACGCGTGAGCGCCGCCGCCCTGCGGGGCCCGGCGTCGGCTACCGACCAGGCCCCGCCGAGGGATGCCATGAGCCTCAGCTGGGGCCCGTCGGACAGGTCGACCAGCGCCTCGAAGGCGGGGCACGATTCCAGCAGGATGCTGCGCAGCCGGTTCTTATTCCTAGTGTTCTCGCAGGTCAGGAAGTTCCTCTGGGCGGCCAGCGCCCTCGCCGCCGCAATCGTCGGGCCCGGGTCTCCGACCGGCAGGAGCGCGTCGGGGATGCCAAGCGCCGTCTTCGCGATGACCATCGCGTCTCGCTCGTCGGTCTTGGCGTCGCCGGCGAAGAGCCTGGCGGCCCCGTGCGCCGCGAGTCCCGGCAGGTACGCCGCCGACATCCCGGCCGCCCTGGCGCGGGCGAGCGCGAGGGCGCCTATGTTGCGCGACTGGTCGACGACCACGAGCGCATCGGGGAAGCGGCCGAACAGCGAGTCCAGGTCGTCCTCCCTGTTCGCGACGGGGGCGCTCAACAGCACCTCGCCATCTCGAGTCGCGACGCATGCCCAGTGGGACGATTTCCCGACATCGAGCCCGATGACGGCTTCCGGCATTCTAGTTGGTGCCACGGTGGTATCCTCCAATCGGTAGGCCGATCGGAACCCCTCCCCGCGACACCCACATTACCTGGCCGTGGCGCTTGCGCCCGGCAGTTTCCTATCAGTCGTCCGGAGCGGCGAGCGCCCCCGGTGGCAACACCCCCCGGGCCCTCTACGGGGCAGGGGCAGACGGCCATCCGGAGGCGCCCGATCGGCGGCCCCTCGGGGCTTGCCCGTATCGTAGGCAATGCGCCGAATGCTCGCCATCGAAATTTATCGATGGCCTATTTCAGACTGTAATGGGGAAGTCTTCGATGTCGATGGAGATCGCAAGCTCGGAAGCGGTTTTGGGCCCGATGCCCGGCACCGTCAGGAGGCATCGGTAGGTATCGTCGCCCTCGAGCAGGGCGGAGATCTCCGCCGTGATCGCCTCGATCTCCGCCGAGTTCTCGGATATCCTGCGCGCGAGCAGTTTCACCGCCCGGTCCTCGGCGGCGACGACCGACGCATCCGGCCTTGTCGAGGAGGTTGTCGAGCGGACGAGGGCCTCGATCTTACCGCGCGCCGCCCCACGCGTGAGCGCCGCCGCCCTGCGGGGCCCGGCGTCGGCTACCGACCAGGCCCCGCCGAGGGATGCCATGAGCCTCAGCTGGGGCCCGTCGGACAGGTCGACCAGCGCCTCGAAGGCGGGGCACGATTCCAGCAGGATGCTGCGCAGCCGGTTCTTATTCCTAGTGTTCTCGCAGGTCAGGAAGTTCCTCTGGGCGGCCAGCGCCCTCGCCGCCGCAATCGTCGGGCCCGGGTCTCCGACCGGCAGGAGCGCGTCGGGGATGCCAAGCGCCGTCTTCGCGATGACCATCGCGTCTCGCTCGTCGGTCTTGGCGTCGCCGGCGAAGAGCCTGGCGGCCCCGTGCGCCGCGAGTCCCGGCAGGTACGCCGCCGACATCCCGGCCGCCCTGGCGCGGGCGAGCGCGAGGGCGCCTATGTTGCGCGACTGGTCGACGACCACGAGCGCATCGGGGAAGCGGCCGAACAGCGAGTCCAGGTCGTCCTCCCTGTTCGCGACGGGGGCGCTCAACAGCACCTCGCCATCTCGAGTCGCGACGCATGCCCAGTGGGACGATTTCCCGACATCGAGCCCGATGACGGCTTCCGGCATTCTAGTTGGTGCCACGGTGGTATCCTCCAATCGGTAGGCCGATCGGAACCCCTCCCCGCGACACCCACATTACCTGGCCGTGGCGCTTGCGCCCGGCAGTTTCCTATCAGTCGTCCGGAGCGGCGAGCGCCCCCGGTGGCAACACCCCCCGGGCCCTCTACGGGGCAGGGGCAGACGGCCATCCGGAGGCGCCCGATCGGCGGCCCCTCGGGGCTTGCCCGTATCGTAGGCAATGCGCCGAATGCTCGCCATCGAAATTTATCGATGGCCTATTTCAGACTGTAATGGGGAGTTTTCGAATCCGCCCGGGGGCACCAGGGAATATGACGGCGTCGCGTGAGCGGCGCCGTTTTTGGTTAGTGGGGGCCGACGGCAGATTCGGGCCGTCGACGCTCGCGTCACCAATCGCGTCATTCGAATCGGCGCTGGGAATTCAGTGCTTTTCCTCATGCAAGTATCTTCCATCTTGCGTCGCCGTCAGCCGTGAGCGGTCGATTTTTACCGATAAACGGCAAATTAATTCAGAAAAAATCAGGTAATTTCAAGAATGGTCAAACTTGATTAACAGCAAAACCACAAGGTAGATGGCTTTATACGGTGAAAAACTCTGACACAATGAGAAAAATAGTGAAAAATACTGATTGAAAATGAACTTATGTGGCAGTAATCTACATGTCACAGGGTAAGCCCCGGCGCGCAGGCGGCGGCCCTTATCGAATTACGGATATAGATCAGGTGCTCGAACGGGCAGAAACGATCAAGGACGAAGGTAAAGGACGTAGAAGCATGAAGCTTGCAACTCGTATCAACTCCTATTTTCGCGATGGCGACAAGAATCTTGATCGCGTGTTCGCGGAGTTCCAGAGCGTGGGCCTCACGCACGTCGACCTCAACTACCCCGAGCACTGCACAGGTGTCACGGCTGAGGACATGGGCGCCAAGCTCGCAGCTCACGACCTGCAGCTGAACGGCTGCGCGCTGCGCTTCCGCAACGCCTTCCTCAACGGTGACCTGGGCAATGCCGATGATGCCCTTGCCGCGGAAGCCCTTGAGCTCTGCTACGAGGCGTGCGACTACTGCCGCACTGCCGGTGGCAACACGGTGACCATCTGGCTCGGCCACGACGGCTTTGACTACAGCTTCCAGATCGCCTACGCTCGCGTCTTCGACCAGCTCGTAGCCGCATTCCAGAAGGTTTGCGACTACGCGCCCGACCTCAAGATCTCGATTGAGTACAAACCCTACGAGGAGCGCGCGTACGCGTTCATCGACTCCATGGGTATGACCGGCATGATTCTCAACGCTGCAGACCGCCCGAACCTGGGCGTCACGCTGGATTACTGCCACATGCTCATGAAGCACGAGAACCCTGCCATGGCCGCGGACCTGTTCGGCCGCGAGGGCAAGCTCTACGGCATTCACCTAAACGACGGCAACGGTCGCTTCGACGATGGCCTTATGATTGGTACGTCCACGCCGGTGAAGACCCTCGAGTTCCTCTACTACGTGAAGAAGCACGGTTACGACAGCGCAATCTACTTCGACACGTTCCCGGTCATCGAGCCCGCTGCCGGCGAGGCTGCACAGAACGACCAGATGATCCATCTGCTCAACGACGCCATCGAGGCCGTAAGCATGGAGAAGATCCAATCCGTTATCGATGCAAACGACGCGATTAAGGCAGCCGAGCTTGTCCGCGAGCTCTTCTGCGCAATGGGGAGGTAACCAATGAAACGCGACTGGAACGCGATGGCTCAGGGGATTCTGGACGCCGTCGGTGGTCCCGAGAACATCTCGGGCATGACGCACTGCGCGACGCGCCTGCGCCTCAATCTCAAAGACGACGCGGCTTGCGACGACGCTGCGGTCAAGGAAGTCGAAGGCGTTGTGAACACGCTGAACAAGGCCGGTCAGTACCAGGTTCTCATCGGCACTGAGGTCCCGAAGCTGTACGAGAAGTTTGAGCCGCTGGTCAAGGGTTCGGGCGTGGAAATCTCCGCTGCTACCAAGGACGAGGGCGAGAGCATCGTCAGCCAAGTCTTCTCCGCGATCTCCGGCATCTTTGCCCCGCTGCTGCCCGCCATGGCCGGCTCCGGTATCCTGCGCGGCTTCGTTATCCTGGCCGCCCAGCTCGGCATCATCGCTGAGGGCACGGGTACCTACACCATCCTGTACACCCTGGCCATGAGCGTGTTCTACTTCCTGCCCGTGCTGCTCGGCTTCTCCGCCGGCAAGCGCTTCGGCGCGAGCCCGTACCTGTCGGCGCTGCTCGGAGCGTGCCTGCTCTACCCGGACTTCATCGCCCTCATGGGCGACGCGGGCAACGGCGCCATGACGGACTTCTTCGGCATCCCCGTGGTTCTCATGAACTACAACTCCACGGTTATCCCTGCCATCTTGTCTGTCTGGGTCTACTCGTACCTGTACAAGTGGCTCGATGAGCACGTTTCCGAGATGCTCAAGCTCGTCGTGCTGCCCGCCATCTCCCTGATCGTTATGGTTCCGCTCACCATGCTCGTCATCGGTCCCCTGGGCGTCTACGCTGGTGAGGCCATCGCCTTCGTGGTCAACTGGCTGATAGAGCGCAGCTCCGTGTTCGCCGGCGTGCTGGTTGGCGGCGGCTGGTCCGTGCTGGTGTCCATGGGCATCCACTGGGCCGTGAACCCCATCATGATCAACAACATCGCTCAGAACGGCTTCGACTACATCTGCCCCTTCACCTTCGCCTGCAACTTCGCCGTTATCGGCTGCGCCTTCGGCGTGTTCCTCAAGGCCCGCGACCAGAAGCTCAAGAGCTTCGCGATGACCGGTGTCGTATCGATCGCCCTGTCCGCCATCATCGAGCCCACGCTGTTCGGTATGCTCGTGAAGAACAAGAAGGTCTGGCTTGCGCAGATCATCGGCGGTGCCGTCGGCGGCGCGTTCCTCGGTATCATGAAGGTCGTCACCACTGCGTTCACCTTCGGTTCCGTCACTACGTTCCCGGCTTTCGTGAGTTCCGACCCCATGAACTTCGCTTGGGCTATGGTCGGCATGCTCATTTCCGCCGTCGTGGCCGGTGTTCTTGCCTTCGCCTTCACCGGCAAGGAGGATCAGCTCGCCTAAGAGCCCCGGATGCGCCGCCTCTCCTAGGGTCGTTCTCTTCGCTTGAAGAGCGTCGCGCTTACGCGAGGTGTGTCAACCTCGTTCAAATTGTGAACGAGAGGGTAGGTCAATCGATTAAGCGGTCGTCATCGCAACAGGTGGCGGCCGCTATTCTGCTTGTGCGTTACACTTTTCGAAAAGAAATGAACGAGCGTGAAGCAGAGTGGTTTGGAGAGGTTCCCAATATGATTCCGTATGAGCGCCAGGAGCGAATTGTAGAGTGCCTGCAGAAGTCGGGCCTCGCGAGGATTTCCGAGCTGCAGGAGGAGCTGCCGGGCGTCTCTATTTCGACGCTACGTCGCGACCTCAAGGAGCTGGAGGCGCTTGGCAAGGTTGAGCATCTTTCGGGCGGCGCGGTGAGGCTCCTCTCGGCTGTCCACGAGGTGAGTATCTCGACGCGTTCGGGCCTACACGGGAGTGAGAAGGAACAGATTGCCCAAGTCGCCTTGCGTTTTGTTGAGGACGGGGACACGCTCTACTTGGACTCGGGTTCCACCTGCACGGCGCTGCTGCGTCTGCTGCTCGACCGCGACGTGACAATTTACACGACGGATGCCTCGGCGTGCCTGATTAAGAGCGAGACGAGCGCCCAGCTCATCGTGGTGGGTGGCGAGTTCAACTATGTGAACTCCTCGTTCTGCGGTTCTATGACCGAATCGATCCTGCGCGATCTGTACTTCGATAAGGCGTTTATCGGGACCAACGCGATTGACGAGGACCGCGGCGTCATGACGCCCTCCTACGTTGAGGCGGCGAAGAAGCGCATCGTGCGCGAGAATTCGAATAAGGCGTACGTGCTGTGCGACAGCTCGAAGTTCCATCAGTTCTCGAATGTTCGCGCGTTTGGGTTCGATGGTGTGTCGATTATCGCGGAGTCCTATGACGAGAAGATCGCCCAGTGCGCGCGCCTGATCACGTCTGGAGCGTAGGGGGTCCGGGCTCAGGTCTGCGGATTGCGGCCCCTGGCTGCTGCTGTCCGCGTAGCGGGATTTCTTCCTAGGGAATACGACAGCGTTTCGTGGTGCGGGCTCCTGCATGATACCAGCTAGATAGGCAAATATGGCAACGTTGTGAATCTGGAAAAGCCTGCAGGTTAACAACGTGGTTAAACGATTAATCAGCCAGACTGTAGATAAAGGTTAAACGATTAATTACCACCGAGTAGATAATCACCGAGCAGATAAGGAGTTCACTATGCTGCTCTGCCCCAGTCTCATGTGCGCCGACTACGGCAATCTGCGTGCGACCGTCGAGGATCTCGACGCCGCCGGCATCGACATCTTCCATTGCGACGTGATGGACGGCAGTTTCGTTCCCAATTTCGCCATGGGTCTCGAAGACATCAAGGCCGTGCGAGCTGCCACCAACAAGCTCGTCGACGTGCACCTTATGGTCGAGAATCCTGCCAGCAAGGTTGAACTTTTCGCCTCCGCCGGCGCGGACATCATCTATATCCATCCGGAGTCCGAGCGTTACGTGGTCAAGACACTCGCCGCGATTAAGTCCCTCGGCAAGAGCGCCGGTATCGCCGTGAACCCCGACACCTCTATCTCCGAGATCGAGGAGATGTTGAACCTCTGCGATTACGTGATGGTCATGACGGTGAATCCGGGTTTTGCCGGTCAGAGCTTTATCGAGTTCACGAACGACAAGGTGCGTCGCCTTGCCGCGCTGAAGGAGCGCTTTGGCTTCAAGCTCATGATCGACGGCGCCTGCTCGCCCGAGCGCGTGCGCGACCTGTCCGCCATTGGCGCGGACGGATTTATCCTGGGCACCAGTGCGCTGTTTGGCAAGGACGCTGGTTACGAGGAGTGTCTGCGCCGTTTGCGCGCCGGCGAGGTGTATTAGAAGCGGAACGGCGAATTAGGACGGATTGAGCGCGCGGCATGCGCGAATGGTTCTTATGGAAAGGGGTCTCTTTTGAAGATCGGTATTGGAAACGACCACGTCGCAGTCGAGTACAAGGAAGCCATCACGGCGTATATCCAGGAGAAGTACGGCTACGAAGTCGTGAACTTCGGTACGGACAGCACCGAGCGCTTTGACTATCCCATCGCGGGTGAGGCCGTGGCGGACGCTGTCATGTCCGGCGAGGTTGATCGCGGTATCGTTATCTGCGGTACGGGTGTGGGCATCTCGCTTGCCGCCAACAAGGTGCGCGGTATCCGTTGCTGCACCTGCTCTGAGCCGTATTCCGCTCGCCTGTCGCGCGAGCACAACAACACCAACATGCTCGCATTTGGTGCTCGTGTGGTAGGCATCGAGCTGGCCAAAATGATTGTCGACGCCTGGCTCACCGGCGAGTTCGAGGGCGGCCGTCACCAGCGACGCATCGATATGATTCGCCAGATCGAGGCTCGTCAGCTCGTACGTGCGGAGGAAGCACGCGGCTGGTGGCGGGCTTTTTGCATGTCGCGCGTGGGATAGAGCACATGCGAGAGAAAAACGCGGCTATTCGCTGCCCGCTGTCTAGCTGCTCGCGCGTTGCACGAGCTTAACGGGGACAAGCGTCTCCATCTCGGGCTCTTCGCCGCGCAGCAGGGCGAGCAGGGCCTGACATCCCTCGTGCGCGAGGCGCTCGGGGAAGCGGCGGATGGTGCTGATTTGCGGCGTCGGAAGCTGCGCGTAAACGGAATCGTCGAAGCCGATGAGACGGACGTCTTCGGGTACGCGCTTGCCGGCGGCAACGAGCGCACGCAGCGCGCCCACGGCTGCGTGGTCGCTATGGGCGAAGACGCCGTCGACGGGGTAGCCCGTGGAGAGGAAGTCGGTCACGAGCTCTTCCGACTCGATGATGCTCGGCTGCTTACCCGAGACAAACAGCTGGTAGTCGCGGCGTAGCGGCATTCCGTGCGCGGCGAGCGCCCGCTCGTAGCCCATCTGGCGCTCGTTGCCGGGGTAGTTGGCGGTAAAACTCGAGATGCTCAGGATGTCCTTGCAGCCGCGCTCGATGAGGTGCTCGGTCGCCATGTAGCCACCGCCGATGTTGTCGGAGCCCACGTGTGGGAAACCGAGGTCGTTTTCGGGCGCACGGTCGATGCAGACCACGGGGATTCCGTGGGGGACGAACTCGCCGTCGAGCCTGCGCAGGCCGGAGATACAGATGATACCGTCGGCCTGCTTGCTTGCCAGCGTGCGGAAGTAGTCACGCTCGCGGGCGGGGTCATTGGCGCTGTTGCAAACAAAGACCGAGTAGTCCTCGGTTGCCAGCTCGCGCTCCACATGCAGGGCGATCTTGGAAAAGAAGTCGTTGGAGATGTCCGGCACGATCATGCCGATGGTCCGGGACTGGGCCATACGGAGGCTCTTCGCCGCCATGTTCGTGACGTAGCCGTATTCCTTTAGGGCGGCTTCCACGCGTTTGCGGGTGTCTTCGGAAAAACGGCCGCTGCCGTTGATGACGTGGGAGACCGTGGCGACGGATACGCCGGCCGCGACGGCAATCTGGCGCATGGATGGGCGCTTGCCTGGTGTGGGCATGGGGCCTCCTGCTGCTTTCGGGTGGTTAACAGATTAACCGAGATTGTAGCGCATGCGCGATGCCGTAATGGGTCGCTTCGAAGTCGTTTTGTCGCGCTCGGTCTGCACCTTGGATAAGAAGGAGTTCGTCGAGCACTCCGATCCGGAGCGCACGCGCGCCAACATCCCGCTGTTCCAGCAGGGCATCATGATACAGCAGCTCAACTCCGAGAAGCTCGTGGTCGAGACCATGGTGAAGTTCTGCGGCTCGTAATTACTGCATTACATATTCTGTTGTCACCTGGGAGGCTTGTTTTTGCGGGCCTCTTTGTGTTGCTATGGAGCCCTGGCCTGTCGATAAACAAAGCGCCCGCTTGCCGGGGAGCAAGCGGGCGCTTCTGAGCGAATATGTTTGCGGCCATAGCCGCTGCAGGTGATGGGTTGTCGACTAGTTAGTCGTCGTGCCGGAATCGTCACCCGAGGTGGAGCCAGAAAGTGCGACCGTCAGCGTGATCGTGCTGTCGGTGGACTGCTTGCCGGTGGGGGAGACGCCCGTAACGGTGGCATCCTCGTTACCGCTCACGGGATTGCCGTTCTGGTCACAGAAGCCAATGTTATAGAAACCGGCGTTGTTGAGCGCGGTAACGGCGGCGGAAATGCTCTTGCCGTACAGGTTGCCCGGGACGGTGGCCTTGCCGGACTTCTTGGCAATGACGACGGTAATCGTGGCGCCGGGCTTCTGCTTACCGCTGGGGTTCCAGCTGATCACGGTGCCCTCGGTAACAGAGTCGTTCTCCTGGTAGCTCACGTCGACGCCAAAACCTGCCATATCGAGGGCGTTGCGCGCCTGGGCCTCGGTCATGTCGGTCAGGTCGGGGACGGACGTGGTATCCGGGCCGCTCGAGACCTTGTACGAGATGGTCGTGCCCTTCGCGACTTCCTTACCGGCTCCGGTGCCCTGCTCAAAGACCTGGCCCTCATCGGCCTCGTTGGCCTCCTCGGAGGCGTTGCCCTTCAGGCCAACGCTTGCCAGCGCGGCTTCTGCCTGGTCCTTGGTCAGGCCGACAAGCTGGGGAACCTCAACCTTCTCAGAGGGCTTGGGGCCCTTGGAGATTACCAGGTTCACCTTAGTGCCCTTGGCCTTCTTGGTGTTGCCGTTGGGCGTCTGCTCGGCGACCTTGCCCTCGTCGACATCGTCGTTGTAGCTTTGGTCGATGGTGCCGACCTCGAGGCCGGCTTCCTTGATCAGCTCGACGGCAGTCTGCTGGTCCTTGCCCAGTACGTCGGGCACGGCGACCTGCTCGCCGCCAAAGAGTCCTGTGGCAAAGGCCACCACGATGCCGATGACGGCAACCGCTGCCACCACGGCGGCGATGATCTTGTTCTTGTTGGATTTGGGCTCTTCGACCTCGTAGGAGCCGGTGGAGCCCGAAACCGAGCTACGGGCGGTATTCTGGCCGCTCACGCCCGAGACAGGACGCACCATGGCGCGCGTCTGATCGGAAAGCTCACGAGTCTTGGTGGCGCCCAACTCACCGGGGGCACCGATGATGCGCGTGGGCTCCGAGACGTTGACGGCACGGCCCGACAGGTAGCTGTTGAGCACCTGACGCAGCTCGTCGGCGGTCTGGAAGCGGTTTGCCGGGTCCTTTTCCATGCACTTGAGGATGATGCGCTCAAGATCGGCATCGACGCCGGAGTTGATCTGGCTCGGCGGGATGGGGAGCTCGTTGACCTGCTTGAGCGCGACCGAGATGGCGTCGTCGCCGTCAAAGGGTACGCGGCCGGTGGCGCACTCGTACATGACGACACCCAGCGAGTAGATATCCGAGGTGGGGCCGAGGTCCTGGCCGCGGGTCTGCTCGGGGCTTACATAGTGGGCGGTGCCCAGTACGTTGTTATCCTGCGTGAGGTGGCTGTTCTTGGCGCGTGCGATGCCAAAATCCATTACCTTGATGTTGCCGTCGGGCAGCACCATGATATTTTGCGGCTTAATGTCGCGGTGGATGATCTCGTGCTTGTGTGCGACCGAAAGCGCGGAGCTGATCTGCGAGCCGATCTGCGCGACCTTCTTGGGATCGAGGGCGCCGTGGCTCTTGATGCCGCTCTTAAGGTCGGTACCGCGCAGGTACTCCATGACGATGTAATAGGTGTCGCCGTCCTTGCCCCAGTCGTAGACGCCCACGATATAGGGGGAGGAGAGACCGGCTGCTGCCTGGGCCTCCTGCTTAAAGCGGGCGGCGAAGGTGGCGTCGCCGGCATACTGCGGCAGCATGATCTTGACGGCAACCGTGCGGTCGAGGACCTGATCCTGTGCACGGAAGACGGTCGCCATACCGCCCGTTCCCACTTTATCCTTGAGGAGGTATCTTCCCCCGAGGACCCTCTGTTCCATTCCTGCTCCTAACATAACTATTCGCTCAACGATGTGTGTAGTACCAGATGTGTGGCCGCTGGGGCCGTGTGGCGCGTTGCCGCTAGCTCATCGGCCGCGGCGCGCCATAAGTATCCGCTTTGATCACGGGCATCACGCTCCCTGTGCGGCGAGCGCCGCGGTCAGGACGATGCCGGCAATCTTGGCCGCCTTGACGTCGTGTTTGTCGTAATCCTCCAGGGCTACCGAGATGGCAACCGTGGGTGAATCGTAAGGCGCAAAGCCAACAAACATAGAGTTGACGTTGGTGCCGCCGGTCTCGGCCGAACCGGTCTTGCCGGCAACCTTTACGCCCGGAATCTGGGCATCGGTGCCGGTACCGGACTGGACGACGGCGAGCATGGCCTGCTTGACCTGGTCGGCCGTGGCAGAGCTGACAGCCTGGCCCAGCGAGCGGGACTGCGTGGTCTTAACCACGGTTCCGTCCGGGGCGAGTATCTGGGACACAAAGAACGGGTCCATGACCACGCCGCTGTTGGCGATGGCGGCAGCGATCACGCAATTCTGCATAACGGTGGTCTGCGGGCCAGGCGTGTGGTCCATGCCGACGGGCTGGCCAGCGCCTGCCCAAGCGGTCTCCCACTCGGTCATAAGCGACGGGTCGGCCATGATGGAAGCCGCGGTGGTCAGATCCTGACCGAGCTTTTGGCCGTAGCCAAAGGCGTTGGCAAACTGGACGAGCGAGCTGGCGCCGACCTCGTTTGCCACCTGGCCAAAGACGACGTTGGACGACACGGCGAAGGCCTGCTGCAGGCTGATGGTGCCGTAGCTCTCGTTGGCATCGTTGGTGACCGGCGCGTTGCCAATATCCATGGAGCCGGGCGCCTGGTACGTGCTGGTAAGGCTGGCGGTGCCGGTTTCGAGCGCCGCGGAGAGTGTGACGACCTTAAAGGTCGAGCCCGGGGTGTACAGCGCGTCCATGGCGCGGTCGTACATGGAGCCGTCCTCGCCGCCGCCCGACTGGAGCAGCGCATCGATGTTGGTGTTGTCGTAGGTGGGCGAGCTCGCGCACGCAAGGACCGCACCGGTGCGTGGATCCATGACCACCACAGCGCCCTTAAAGCCCTTGAGCGCCTGCTCGGCAGCCGTCTGGATGCGCGAGTCGATGGTGAGCTTGGCGGTATTGCCCGGCTGGGTCTGCCCTGCGAGCGACGCGATGGCGTTGTTCCAGCTGGAGTAATCCTTGGAGCCGGTGAGCGTATCGTTCATGACGCTCTCGATGCCGGCGGTGCCGTATTGCTGGCTCACGTAGCCCACCACGTGCGCGGCCATGTTGCCGTTGGGGTAGGAACGGGCGTAGGTGCCGTCCTCCTGTTGCAGCGACTCGGCTAGTGTCACGCCGTCGGACGTGATGATGGAACCGCGCTGGATGTACTTGGAGCGGGCGATGGTGTGGTTGTTGGTCGGCATGTCCTGGTAATCCTTCGCCTTGATGACCTGGACATAGGTGAGGTTGCCGATAAGGATGGCGAACAGCGCCGTAAAGGCAAACACGGCACGAGTCAGACGGTTGGCAAGTGCAACGCGGCCGAGCACGCCGGACTCTGGCGTGTCGAGCAGGCGACGACGCATGCGAGAACCCGCAGAGTGGTTGCCGTGGCTGTAGGAAGGTGCGCTGGCAAAACGCGTACCGGTCGGGGCAGCGGCGGATGCGAGCTGGTCATCGGTGATGGCGGCCATGGTGCCGGTACCGGTGAGCTCGGCTTCGCGTCCGGTTGCCTCGTCGCCGGCGCGCAGCAGCAGCGCGACGATGATAAAGCTCGCCAGCAGCGAGGAGCCGCCCTGGCTCATAAAGGGCAGGGTGACGCCGGTCAGCGGGATCAGGCGGGTTACGCCGCCAACGATTAAGAATGCCTGGAAGCTGATGGCCGCCGTAAGGCCGGTCGCGCTAAAGGCGGCAAGGTCGGACTTGGCGCGGGCGGCCGTGGTGAGGCCACGCACGGCAAAAAGCATAAACAGGATGAGCACGGCGCCGCCGCCCAAAAGGCCCATTTCCTCGCCGATGGCCGAGAAGATAAAGTCGGACTCGACGACGGGGATGTTGTTTGCCATGCCGTTGCCGATGCCGACGCCAACCAGGCCACCGTCAGCCAGCGAGTAAAGTGACTGTACGATCTGGTAGCCCTGGCCCTGGGCGTCCTTAAACGGGTCGACCCAGACCTGAAAGCGCACCTGCACGTGCGACAGGAACTTGTAGGCGCCCGCGGCTCCAACGGCCAGCAGCGCAAGGCCGATGATGACGTACGAAAAGCGTCCCGTGGCAACATAGAGCATCAGCAAAAAGATGGTGTAGAACAGGACGGCCGAGCCCAGGTCGCGTTCGAAGACGACGATGAGCAGGCACACGCCCCACACGGCAAACAGCGGCAGCAGCAGGCGGAAGCGTGGAATCTTGAGGCCCAGGATCTTGCGGTTGGAGATGGAGAGCAGCTCGCGGTTCTCGGCCAGATAGCCTGCCAGGAACAGGACGATGAAGACCTTGGCGAACTCGCCGGGCTGGATGGTGAAGCCCGCGATGCGAATCCACAGCTTGGAGCCCGAGATCGTGGTGCCGATAAAGATCGGCAGCATCAGCAGGATGATGCCGATAATGCCAAAGGTGTACTTGTAGCGCATGACCACGTCGAGGTTCTTGACCAGCGCGAGCGTTCCCACCATGAGCGCCACCGAGACAAACAAGATGATGAGCTGCGAGATGGCGAGGTTGGGGGCCAGGCGCGTCACGAATGTGATGCCGATGCCCGAGAGCACAAAGACGATGGGCAGGATGGCGGGGTCGGCGCCGGGCGCCAGGATGCGCACAGCGATATGCGCCGCGGCGAAGGCGGCGAACAGGCCGATCGGCACGGCGAGCGTCTCAAAGGAAATCGTGGCACCCGCGGTGAGCACGTACATCGCATAGAGCAGGATGACGGGGAACGCCGAGGCGATGAGCAAGAGCAGTTCGGTGTTGCGGCGACTCATAAGCGGCACTCCCTTTCTAATTCTTATCGGAGGCTTCGGCCTCGGCTGACTGTTCGGCGGTTTTCTCGGAATCTGACTCGGAGGTGGATTCCTGATTGGTGTTGTCGCGAATCGTTTGCGCGTCAATCACCTGACGGGTCTGCTCTTCGTCAATCTGATGGCGGTACTTGGAAATGGTGTCCTGCGCATCGTCGACACTCGTTTGCGGAATGCCTGCCTTCAGGCGGTTTTGCGTGTCTTCGGGCAGGTCGGACAGCTTGATGCTGGTTTCGCTCTCGAGCCAGTGGAGCTCGACCCCGAGCGTCTTGCCGGGCAGGCCGCGCCAGACGGCGACATTGCCCTGGTAGGTACCCAGGTAGTACGAGCCGGTGACACCCGTGTAGGCCCAGATGCCAGCTGCCAGCACAAAGACGAGGGCCAGGATGGCGGCGATAGTAACGTTGCGGCGACGCACGCGTTGCGCCTCGCGCATGACGCCATCGTCAACCAGGTCAACGACTACTACGGTCACGTTGTCGTGGCCGCCGGCGGCAAGCGCCGCGTCCACTAGGTTGTCGACGCAGATTTGCGCGGTTGAGGACTGCGTGGCGATGTTCTCGATATCGCTATCGGGAATCATGCTCGAAAGGCCGTCGGAGCACAGGATCAGACGGTCACCTTCCTCGATATGCAGAGTGAAGTGGTCAGCATACATAGCGGGGTCCGAGCCCAGCGCGCGGGTGATGACCGAACGGTTGGGGTGGACGCGAGCCTCGTCTGCCGTGATTTCGCCGGCGTCCACGAGCTCCTCCACGTAGGAGTGGTCGCGGGTCACGCGGATGAGCGTGCCCTCGTGGAGCAGGTAGGCGCGAGAGTCACCCACGTGGGCGATGGCGAGCGTGTCGTTTTCGATATAGGCGCAAGTGGCTGTGCAGCCCATGCCGGGCTTGCCCAGGCCATTCAAGGCAGCCTCGATTACGGCGGCGTTGGCGGCCTCGACGGCTGTCGCCAGGCGTGCGGCGTCGGCAGACTGAGGAGCTGTCTTGGCAATGGTCTCGACAGCGATAGAGGAGGCTACCTCGCCGGCGGCGTGACCGCCCATGCCGTCGCATACGCAAAAGAGCGGCGACTGCACCAGGTAGGAATCCTCATTGTGCGGGCGCACACAGCCAACGTCGGAGCGGGCGCCCCACATGAGTTGCGTGGTGGTGCCGGCATCATAGGTCGAGTCGGTCTCGATGCGCTCCTCGGTTAGGGGTTCAAAGCTCATGGTCGAGCCGGGGTCTTTGAGCTTGGCCTCAACGGCGGCAACGTCGATCTCGGCTGTGTCACCGGGAGAGACGGTGTCGGTCTCGGCGTTTGATTCGGAATCGCCGGTGTCCGGGGAGTCGGGCTCCTCGGAAACGCGGGCGGTCGACTCGTCATCTTGCAGGCTGACGTCTATAGGCTCGGGCGTCGCAAAGTGCGACGGCGCGGGCGTGTTTTGCGGCTGGGCGGCGGGCTCGGCCACGGCATCGGACTCGCTTGCGGGCGCAGGCTGCGGGGTCTTTGGTGCAGGGCCGTCCTCGGGGGATGTCCCCGCCTCGGGCGCCGGCGTAGACGCGGGCGCAACCTCGGATGCCGGGGCTATGGGAAACGCCGGCGCGGCGGGCTCGGGTGCCGCAAACACCGCAGCGCTCTCGTTGATTGCCGCGGCGACGGGCTTTGCAAAGTGAGCCGGCGCCGGGGCTGCTTCGGGCGCTGTGGGCTGTTCCGCAGCATGTGCGCCGATGGGCGCCGCTGCGGCATCCTCTTCGTCCTCGTTATCGGCGAGATCCGAAATATCATGCGTTACATGCGAAAGAGGCAGGGAGAACACGGTGTCCTCGGGCTCCACGGGTGCGGAGCCTGCCGGAGCGGCGTGGGCCGGCGCAGCTGTGGTGGCGGCCGGTGCCTCGGTCATAGTTGCGGACTTGTTCTCCTCGTCGATCATCGACGGTTCACCTTCATGACCACGTCGCCAATCTGGACTTCGTCGCCCTCGCGCAGCGTTGCGGGCTCCACGAGCTGGCGGCCGTTGACGAGCGTGCCGTTAAGCGAGTTGAGGTCCTCGATGATGAGTGCCGGGCCCTGCAGCGAAAAGCGCGCATGCGAGGCCGAGACGAACGGTTCGTTGATGCAGATGTCCGAAGATGGCGAGCGACCGACGATGACGGGGCCGAGCATGTCTACGTGGATGCCGCGGATACCGCGCGGACCCTTGTCCACATCGATCGTCCAGATAGCCGAGTCGCGGCGCTGCCCGCGCACAAGTCCCACGCCGGTCTTCATGACGGCGAACAAGAAGATATAGAGCAGGGCGACCAGGACGATGCGGCCTGCAAAAAGGACGATATCGATGTTCATAAGCGACTATCCCCTAAATTCAAAGGTACTCAGGCCAAACGTCAGCAGATCGCCGTTGCGCAGCGGGCAGCGCGTAATGCGGCGGTTGTTGACGAGCGTGCCGTTGGTGGAATTGAGGTCCTCGATCGACCAATCCGAGCCCGTAAAGGTGAGCTGGGCGTGGCGGCGCGACACGTTGGGGTCGCGCAGGGCAATGTCGGAAACTGAGCGCTCGCGACCGATGGTCACCTGTGCGGAGGTGATGCTATGGCTCTCGCCGCTCACGACGTCGACGAGCTGGGCGAGCGGGCGCTGCGGGGCGCGAGTGCTCGCCATGTTGGAGGCGATGCCGGCTGCGGCGCCTAGGCCCACGGCGGCACCGGTCGCGGCGGCTCCGCCCATGCCGGCAAGCGCGTCGCGCGAGACGGTCTGCGGCACCGGGATGGGTGCGGCGGCGGGGTCGGGGACGCTAGGCGCGAAGGGGTCTGCCACGGCAAGCGGGTCGGGAGCGGCGGCGCGAGGCGTCGGCTGCTGCTGGGGCATGGCGGCGGGGCGCTGCTGCTGCGGGGCAGCAAACTGCTGCTGGCCGGCGCGCGGGGCGCTGGCGGCACGGCTTGCCGCGGAGTTGTTCTGGCCCAGGCCGTTCTGATAGGCGCGCTCTTCTTCGTACAGGCGGCCGAGCGTGGGGGCATCGACGTTCTCGGCAAAGACCGAGAACTTGCCGGCGCGCAGCTGCGGATCGATCATAAAGCGCACGAGGGGCTCGCCGACAAAGACATAGCGGCGCTTTTCGGCCTGCGCCTTCACGAACTCGCGGACCTCGCGCGAAAGCTCGGGGTAGAACGGGGCGAGCATGGGATCGTCGTCGGCGGCGATAAGGATGGTATAGAGTGCCGGCGCCGTGTTGACGCCGTTGATCACCAGAGTCTGATCCTCCATGTCGCGAGCGGCCTGCTTGGCAAGCTTCTTAAAGGAGAACGGGGCACGGGTGGCACCGAAGATGCCGGCCACGTGGTCCTCGAAGATGTTCAGGAAGTTCACGAAAGATCACTCTCCGTATAGGTTCTTTGGTATCCGAGCAAATATAGGCATATCCCAACGATTATAGAGGATAGGATTCCCGCAACCGCCGCCTTGGCGACGACCGCGGCTGCAAGGCTGGCAATTTCCATATGGTGTGCAAGACAGGACGCCGCTGCGCAGCCGATGCCGGTGACAGCGATTGCGGCGATTGCGGCAAGGTTTGAGCCCTGATTGGCACGCTTGGCATGGACATTGAGCAGCGCAGATGACGCCGCGGCAGTTGCCGCGACCAGCACAAAGGCAGCCCAAAGGAGCGGGTCTCCCAGCGCTGCGGCAACGTTACCGAGCCCCAGCACGCCTCCGGCTGAAAGCGCGACCGTGGCCAGACGGGCAAAAAGCGCGCCCATGCCCGTTGCCGCGGCGGCGCTTGCCGGGCCGAGCCAAAATGACGCGACGCCGGCGGCGACCCCAGCTGCTAGGAAGGTATTGCCGGTCAGACAGCCAAGCGCGAGTGCACAGGTGAGCGTGGCGCTCGTGGCAGTCTCGGTGCGACCCCAGGCGATCCACCAACCGGACATGGCGGCGGCAAAGATCACCGCGACGGGCAGCATCGACAGGATGCCCTGTGCCTGTATGGTGGCGTTGGCCATGAGCACCAAAAAGCCCACAGCCGAGATGGCCGAGCCAATCTGGGGGGCCAGGCCAGCCGCCGCTCCGATCGCGATGGCCGCAATGACCAGGCCGGGAAGCGCCGCGACCCCGGTCGTTTGCATCAGCAAAAAGCTAAAGGTGCCGCACGTTAGCGCCGAGATAGTGCGCATGGTGTAGTCGCGCGCATGGCTCCAGCGCGTGCCCGCCCAGCCGAGTGCGGGGTCGACCTCGATGGCGTCGTCCTCGTAGTGCGACGGCTCGATATCGTCGAGCTCCTGCTCGTCATCCGAAAGTTCGCCAACCATTTGCTCCAGGCTGCGACGGCCTTCGCGCACGCTGCCCAGACCGGCAAGGAGCTGGTCGCAAAATGCCTCGATGCTGTTGGGGCGGTCCTGCGGCATGGGGGAGAGCGCGCTCATGAGCGCGCTCTCGGCTCCCGGGGGAAAGTGTGGTATCAGATCGCTGGGATAGGTGGCGCCGCCGATGATGCGGCCGAGCGAGTCGGCGGGCGTGGCCGCCATAAAGGGAGCGCTGCCGCACAGGCCCTCGTAGATCACACAGGCGAGGGCAAAGACATCGGCGCGCTCGTCGACCGTGCCGGTCTCGATATCGAGCTGCTCGGGCGGCATGTAGCCGATGGTGCCGCCGCGCGAGCCGCCAAAGCCACCGGCGGACGACAGTCGCGCCATGCCAAAGTCGGTGAGCTTTACATTGCCCGAGTGGTCGATGAGCACGTTGGCGGGCTTAATGTCCAGGTGGAGTACGCCGTTACTGTGGGCGAAGGTGAGCGCCTGGCCCAGGGCATCGGCAATGGCCGCGGCCTCGTCAAAGGTAAGTGAGTGGCCGTCCGCGCGGTGCATAAACTCGGCCAGCGACATGCCATCGACATATTCCATAACCAGGTAGGCATAGGCTGTGTCGTGCGTAAAGTCGATGACCTGCACGATGTTGGGATGTTGAAGCATGGCGGCAGTGTGCGCCTCGCGCAGGACATCCATGATGTCGCTGGCGGGCATGCCGGCACCGTTGATGAGGGGGATGCGCTTAATGGCGACGCGGCGGCGCAGGTGCGTGTCGCGGCAGATCTCGATGGAGCCAAAACCGCCGGTCGCAAGTGTCTCGAGCGGCTGGTACCGCTTGAGCAGCTCGCGAGAGCTGGTGCCCTCCAAAGGAACGTCCGGCGAGAACCGGGCGGTATGTTGCGAGAAAAGCGGCATGGCCAACCCTCGTGCGTTTAAAGTTCGTTTGTGAGCGGCGGGCGCGGAGCCGAGCCGTTCGCGGTGGCATAGATGCTGCTAGTGTAGCACGCGCGGGTGGGCGACATTCAATTTAAGCTCCGTCTGGGGTCTGGACCCTGCGTCCGGCCTAGCGCTTTTTCTTGTTCTTCTTCTGCTTGCGCTGCTTGCCCTGGGTCTCCTGGGGCTTGTCGCCCTGCTTGGCCTCGACGGCGGCCTTTTCTGCCTTCATCTTCTTGCGTTTGGTCTCGATGCGGAGTTTTTTGTTGATGCGGGCCTTGAGGAAGGGACCGAACTGCTCGGCATCGCCGCGGACAAAGGTGTCCTTAGGGATCGTCACGCCCTGGTCGGCGAACATGGCCACAAAGATGCGCTCGCCGTCGAGCACGTGGTCGAGCTTTTCAAACGGGAAGAACTGTGACTTGCCGCTCTTGCCCCAAACCATCAGGCCGTCCTCGTTGGCGGCGACGCGGCGATAGCGGCCACCCATGGACTCGTCGGCCTCAACGGCGTCGATAAAGTCGCGGGCGAGGGTGTGGTGCAGGTTTTTGCTCCACCAGGCCAAAAAGGCGCCGAACACGATCAGGACGACGCCAAACTTGATCCAGTTGCCGCCGGCCACCAGCATGCCGATGCCGATGAGCGCGGCAATTGCCGCGGCGACATACAGCGAGCCGCGACGCCTGGGCGAGGCGACCAGGCGGGCGAAGTCGGTGACCAGGTCGTTTTCGTACTGGTACTCGTTGAGGTACAGGATGCCGTCGTCGGCTGCGGCCTGCTCCTCGAGCGCGACCTCGACCTGGTCGGCTGCTTCGGAGGGGACGAGGTTGCTCTCTGCGTCTGCCATGCTCTTTGGACTCCTATCGCGGCGGGCTCGCCGTACGGGTATTATGGAATGCAGTATGCCGTGCGACCGCATGGCCGCCGCGGCAACAAGACTCAGTATACCCGGGGGAGCACCCATGGAATCGTTGTACCGAAAGTATCGCCCGCTCACCTTCGACTCCGTGGTGGGCCAGCAACATATCGTCTCGACGCTCGAGCACGCCATCACCGAGGGGCGCCTGTCCCACGCCTACCTGTTCTGCGGACCGCGCGGCACGGGCAAGACCACCATGGCGCGCATTCTGGCCAAGGCGCTGCTGTGCCGCAATGCCGAGGCGGCGCGCGCCGAGGGTGCAAGCGGCTGCATGCCCGACGGTACTTGCGAGGAGTGCGAGCTCATCGCCGAGGGCAACCACCCGGATGTCTACGAGCTCGATGCCGCAAGCCGTACCGGCGTGGACAACGTGCGCGAGGAGATCATCAACTCCGTCAACTTTGCCCCAGTGCGCGGCAAGTACAAGATTTATATCATCGACGAGGTCCACATGCTCACGACGGCGGCGTTCAACGCGCTGCTCAAGACGCTTGAGGAGCCGCCGGCACACGTGATCTTTGTGCTGTGCACCACCGACCCGCAAAAGATTCTGGAGACCATCCTCTCGCGCTGCCAGCGTTTCGATTTCCATCGCATCGGCAACGAGGATATCGAGTATCGCTTGGCATACGTGTGCGAGCAGGAGGGCTTCGATTACGACGACGAGGCGCTGGCTATCGTGGCGCGCCATGCCAAGGGCGGCATGCGCGACGCGTTGTCCACGCTGGAGCAACTGAGCGTCTTTGGCAACGGTTCTGTGCATGCGGACGACGCCCGCTCGCTTTTGGGCGAGGTTTCGGACCAGATCCTGGGCGAGTTTGCCCGCGCCATCGCCGAGCGTGATGTCGCCGAGCTCTATGGACTGATCCGTGCGCAGGTCGAGGAAGGAAACGACCTGCTGGAGCTGACGCGCGACCTGGTGGCGCACGTGCGCGACGTGTATGTTGCCTGCGTTGCCGGTGCCCGTGCCGAGCTGTTTGAGGGCGGTGCCGAGCAGGCCGAGGCGCTTGCTGCCGAGGCCGCTGCCTTTGGCGAGCATCCTGCCGACCGCCTGGCCCGTGTGCTGACGGTGCTCGACGATGCCGCACTGGAGATGAGGGGCGCGAGCGACGTGCGCCTGGTGCTCGAGATTGCCTGCACGCGTCTGGCGCGTCCCGAGGCTGATTTAACGATTGAGGCATTGGCCGAGCGCGTGGCTCGCTTGGAGGCCATGGTTGCCAATGCCGCCGTTCCGGCGAGCGTGGCTGCTGCTCAGGCCGCCGCGCCTGCAGCATCCGTACCCGCTGCTGCCCGGCAGCCGACGCTCATTTCGGGCGCCCGTGCTGCCGCTCCGGCGGCATCCGCTGTCCCCGCTGCTACGTCCGCGCGCCAGGGCGGTATGCCTTGGGACCGTGGTGCTGCCGCTCCGGCGGCTCAGCCTGCGCCCCGTTCTGCGTCCGTGTCAGCTTCCAAGCCTGCAGCGCCTGCACCTCAGCCTGCGCCGACTCCGACGCCTCAGCCCGTTGCGGCCCCCGCGCCTGCCACCGCTCCGGCACCTAAGCCCCAGTCCAACAATGCCGCCCAGGTTGCCGCCGCCGGTGCTGCCGAGACCCCCGCGGTTGAGGACGCCGGCGAGCTCCAGCGCAAATGGGCCGAGGTCGTCGAGCGCGTCAAGGCTCGTCAGGCCTCCTACGCAGGGCTTTTGCTCAACGCTCGCGCCACGGCCGACGACGGCTCCAAGCTCACGGTCTCGTTCCCCGCGGGTTCGACTTTTGCCATTAAGATGCTCGGTCGCGCCGATACGCAGTCGGTGGTCCTGCCGACGGTCTGCGCGGTCTTCGGTCGTCGTACCGTCGACTATGTCCTGGATGGGGGTGGCACGCCGGCTCCTCAACATGAGGAGCATTCTCCATCTGCACGGGCTGCGGCATCTGCGGACCCGCAACCCGTGTCCTCGGCGGCCTCTGTATCCTCGAGCGCCAGCGCGCCGCAGCAGCAAGCGGCACCGGTAGCGGCATCGACCCCGTCGGCGCCTAAGCCCGCGGCGCCCAAACCGGCTGCTTCGACACCCGCGCCCAAGCCCGCCTCGCCCGCGCCCAAGTCGTCTGACCTGGGCAAAGCCCCCTGGCTACGCTCCGACAACCCCGCCGGCGCTCCTGCCACGGGTAAGCTCCCGACTGAGCCCGCACCCCGTGCGCCCGAGCGCTCTGCCGCTCCCAAATCTCAGCCTGCCGCGTCGTCTGCGCCATGGGAATCCGAGCAGGTTCCCTACGACGATGCCATGGTCGGCGGTTTTGCTGCCGATGCTGGTGGGGACGATCTGCCTCCGTTCGACGTGCCGGGTGCGGCGTCCGCGCCCAAGTCCGCTGCAACTGCCCCCAAAGAGGAGGACGCTCTTGCAGCTCCCTGGGAATCCAATCCCGGTGCTGGCAGCCCCTTCGGCCATCAGGGCGCAGCCCCGAGCATCCCGCAGACCGAGGACGAGGCCAAGGCCCTCATCCGCAGCGTCTTTGGCCAGGCCACCATCTTCAAGCCGGTGGAGTAGCTGCGCAGGCGGGTATACTGCTCAAGAAGAGGACCCCTTGTCCGGGCGCATCTGTATTTCGGACATGTGTAGTGTGGTGCCGCGTATATCGCATTTGAGCAGACAGGTGCGTGACGGTCGGCCTAGGATGCTGAGGTCGATACGATACGTCGCATGGCTGTTCGTGTACTCGACTTGCTCGGCGTTAATGGTTGCTCCGATTGCCAAATAAACGCCTAGCTCGGCATCGACAATCTTGAAGTCTTTTATCTTGACCTTGAACTCTTGATAGAGGGACGGGCTGTTGTAGTAGACGGTTCGGGTTCCGTCGGTGCACTCATCGGTCGTCTCCCATTTGACGACGGGCTGGTCCGAGCTGGCTATCAGCAGTTCTGCTCCAAAAGCTATGGCATGGGTGATGACAACCAGCAATGCCCAGCCGACAAAGAGATAGAGAACCACATATGCAACGGGGTGTTTTGAGCGGATGTTTTGGAGCGCGTTGGGGGCATTCATGGGGCACCTCCAAATTACTATCTATGGCAATCAAATTATACCCTGCCGCCATGTGCGCCGCCTCGAGCAGCGGTTCGGCATTTAGCTATTTAGTGGCGCACATGAAATGCCGGATTCGGCTCTACTAGATTGAGTGTGCGATATTATGCAACCTTGCATAATTCGACCTTGCATAATCTTTGAGTGCGGTTTGTATTGGAGGACATGTATATCGACTGAGGTAACACGTCCGCCCCGCTCTCTCGCCGCGCGCCGTGGTACGATTTTTGAGTTTGAAAGTCCCGCCGTGCTCCGGCTGCCCTTGCAGCTCGGCGTGCGGCCGCACGTAAAGGAGCCATCATGGCCGGTATGAACATGCAGCAGATGATGAAGCAGGCTCGCAAGATGCAGGAGCAGCTTGCCGCCGCGCAGGAGAACCTCAAGTCCCAGACCGTCGACGCCTCTGCCGGCGGCGGCATGGTCAAGGTGACCGTTAACGGCGAGATGGAGCTCGTCAACCTCACCATCGATCCCGATGCGCTCGATCCCGAGGACGTCGATATGCTGCAGGATATGATCATGGCTGCCGTCAACGAGGCCGTCCGCGGCGTCAACGAGCTCGCCAACAAGCAGATGGGCGCCATCACCGGCGGCCTCAACATCCCGGGCATGCCGTTCTAAGACACGCATATATATGAGTGCCAACCACAGTCTGCAAAAACTGCTCGATGAGCTGGGCCGTCTGCCGGGCATTGGTCCCAAGTCGGCCCAGCGCATCGCCTATTACCTGTTGGAGGCCGACGCCGAGGAGGCGCGCCGCCTGGCCGAGGCCATCCTGGAGGTCAAGCAGGAGGTCCACTTTTGCAGCCGCTGCTTTAACTACGCCACGGCCGACGAGTGCTCCATCTGCCAGGACCCGATGCGCGATACCACTCGCATTTGCGTGGTGGGCGAGCCGCGCGATGTCCAGGCGATCGAGCGCACGGGCAGCTACCACGGCCTCTACCACGTATTGGGCGGCGTGATCAGTCCCATGGACAAGATTGGCCCCGAGCAGCTGCACATTCGAGAGCTGCTGGCACGCTTGGGCCACGAGGACATCCACGAGGTCATCATCGCCACCAACCCCAATATTGAGGGCGAGACCACGGCGAGCTATCTGGCCCGTACCATCAAGCCGTTGGGCGTCGAGGTGTCGCGTCTGGCAAGCGGCCTTCCCGTGGGCGGCGACTTGGAGTATGCCGACGAGCTTACGCTTGGCCGCGCCATCGAGGCCCGCCGCGCGATTTAGGTGGCGAGCCTGCTCCTGCCGTATGTTTTCCTCGCGACGCACGGGGTAGTCATAATTTCCCCGTGCGACTGTGAGTTTGTTGTGCAACAAAGATGCTTCGTATCCGCTTATCGCATGGATGCTTCCGCTCGCATCCTTAATTTGTCCATTCGTTGCGCAACCTTTTTGGTTCGCTGATACACTCAAATATGGATTCGAATGAATGCGCCGCTCCCGAGCGGCGTGTTTTTGTTGGAGGAGAACGCATGCGGCCCGGTGGCACTCAGACAAAGCGCGGCGCCGCGGTGCGCATACGACGCCGACTGGGCTTGGCGCCGCGGGCGTACGCACTGCTATCGTGCTCGCTGGTGCTGGTCATAGCTGGCGTTTCTGCCTATGGCATGACCGTGCCGTCCATGATGCAGGCGCATGCCGCACGCGAACCGCGCGTGGGGCATGAGGTCAAAAGCGATCTGGGCACCACGACTGGATATGCTTGGGCAAGTGTGGTCGGGCATATTGTGTTTGGCACCGACGATGCGGACGGCGCCGAGGCCCCGGACAACGAAGTCACGCTTGCCAATGGCAAAACCATCGTGCTCACCAACACCAAGATCATCGATCGGTTGTCCAACAATAGCGTGGCGGCAACGGTGAATAAGGTCGAGCAGCAAAAGGAGCAGGACGCCCAGCAGTCCGGAAAGCCCGGTAGCTCGGATACTTCTGGCTCCGGCTCGAATTCGTCGAGTTCGAGCGGCGGCTCTGGGTCGGGCTCCTCTACCGGAGGGTCTGGAAATGGCGGCTCGACGGGCGGCAACACTGACAACGATGCAAACTCCGGTGGCCTTTCCGCTGCTGAGGAAGAGAGCATTCACAGTTGGCTTGTGACCAAGTACAACATGCTCGACGGCTACGTTTCTCGTGCCAATGACGTGGTCTCGACCTATAACTCTACGGGAGATCCCAGGCCGTGCGACAGCCTGGTCGGGGAGATGTTTGTCATTCGAGCCGAGTTCGGTCGTCAGACATTCTCGCCCCGGTCAAAGTGGTATCAGCAGTATGCCAATCTGTGGGGCTGTTACACCAACCTATGTCAATGGGTCGGCCATTACGGCGATGATGACGTCGCGCTCGGTAACTTCAACAATAACGTGGCGGCGCTTGCCCTATGATGACCGATCTTGTATCCACCACACCACAATCACTCGGTCGCGATCCCATGGTCGGCCTGCGCCTGGCGCGTGTCGACGGGTTTGAGCCGGCCATTGCGCTCGGTCAGGACGAACTGCCTGCCTATCTGCGTCGTTTTACGATGCTGTTTGCCGACGATGCCACCATGCGCCGTGGCGGTATCGGCCGCGTGACGCGTGCCGTCAACGCCCAAGGCGAGGCCGTGGCACTCAAGCAGCTCATCTTGCCGACGCGCGATGAGTTCGACGACGATGCCGCTCACGAGGCGCTGGTCGCCAAGTTCAAGGCGGCGTTTCGCGAGGAATACGAATGCCATCGCGCCCTTTCGGGCCTTAAGGGCTTTCCCCGCCTCTATGGCTGGGGCGAGGTCGACGGTGTGCCTGCAATTGTCATGGAATGGGTCGAGGGCGAGACGCTTGCCCGCTTGCGTTCGCGACTCGCCGTGGACGATGCCGGACGCCTATCGCCGCTTGTGGCGGCGCGCTTGGGGCGCGACCTGTTCGACCTGCTCTGCCGCATGAGCCTGGTGGGGGAGGGCTTTGTCCATCGCGATATCTCGCCCGCTAATATTATGGTGCGTACGGCGCGTTTACCGCTTGACCGGCAGCTTGCCGAGGGCACCTTTGACCTGTGCCTGATCGACTTTGGCTCGTCGCTGGCGCTCGAGCCTGCGTCGGCCGTGGCCGGTACCGGCGGCAAGGCATCCTTTACCGAGCGCTATGCCACGCTGCGTCGCGCGACGGTGGCCTACGCTCCGCCCGAGATGCTCACCGACGATATTCCCGACCTGCGCGCTTTGCGTATGTCGCCGGCGATCGACGTCTATGCCGCGGCAAGCACGGTTTACGAGCTCATTGCCGGCGTCGCGCCATACGAAGCTGCGCCGAGCACTTCGGGCACCTCGGGTTCGCGCAAAAAGACGCGCGACATCGCCAGCCCCTATCGTCTCAAGATGGACACGCTGCCCGACTATCCCATTGGTGCCCATGCGCCCGGTTGCGATTTGACTCAGCTGCTTCGTCGTGAGCCCGATGTGGCGCTCGCCGCGGCTGAGCAGGCCCAGCAGTTGGGGCTTGAGCCGGATTCCGAGGAGCTACGCGATGCGCTGGCGTTTGTCGATGCCCAGCTGTTCGACGTGGTGATGGCCTGTCTGTCCAGCCATCAAAAAGATCGTCCCGAGCCGGCGGCGGTCGAGGCGGCGCTCTCGGCGTTTTGTGACCACTATGCACAAAATGTCGGTCGTTCGCTCCGCGGCGAGCCGCTCACGCCGTGCCCCATGGATGCGTCCGGCCGCGCGGTTCGTCGCGCGCTGATGGTCGGCGCGGCGGTCGTCTGTGGCGCGGTTTGGGCTGTGGTCGTGGTTTCGGCCGCGCTGCTGGCGTCGGGCGCTCGCGTGACGGCGACTTTGGGATCGCTCGTGTGGTCTGGGCCACTACCGGGTATTATTGCCGCACTGGCGTTGGCGCTACCAGGCATGGCCGGCGTTGCCGCGGGGGCACTTGCGCGCGATCGGCGCTCGGGGTTCCTGCAGGGTGTGCTTGCGCTTTCTGCCTGCGAGGCTCCGGTGCTGGTTGTGGCTGCATGTAGCGTATTTTCCCAACGCGCCGTGATGGGCGGCCTTGTTGCCGCTCTGGTTGCAACCTATACGCTTACGTGGTTTTTACTTGCGATGGGCTTTGCCTTTGAGCTTCCCGTTTCGGCACCGCGGCGCACAAAAGCCCAGATGGCGACTCCGCTTGCCGGTGGAGCCGCAGCTGCCCGTACTTTTGGCGGACCTGTCGAAGTATCGTCCGATTCTATTTCTACGACCAAGGAGGCCTAGGTCATGGCATCTCAAGTTGAGCTCACCCCATGCGGGGCCATGTTTGACATCTTTAAGCGCGCGGCGCATCTGAGCCATATCGAGCTGTGCGGCTTGGTGCTTTCGTCCCGTCCGCTCGCCGACGGCCGCAGCCCGCAGAGCCGAGCCGCCGATCGCTCTTGGGTTTCCCGCTTTATCGTTCGCGCACCGGTCGGCACGCTTCAGCAGCGCTACTTTGCCGAATACGGTACATCGGCTGCGCGTATTATGTTGCAACTGGCCTTGCGCCGGCGCAACCCCATGGACTCCACGGCTGTGATCAATATGGTGTGCGGTCCTGCAGGTGAACCGATGGTACGCGCGCTCGAAGAGTGTCACCAGGACACGAATCTCTATCGCAACGCGCTCGATCGCCTGTCCCAGGCGGCAGAACTCATGCCCGCCGAGCGCGCCGAGGCCGTGCTGGTGCTGTTTGTCGCCGTCGGTTGTTCGGCGGATGTGCGGTCCTCGGTGAACTATGCCATCGACTACGCGCACGCGACCTGTGGCGGAGGCACATCCACGCCTCGTTCGCTTGGCATGTCGATGACCGCGGGCGAACGCGAACCCGCCCCGGCGCACCCCTTGGGCTTGCTGCGCATACAAAACAGTTTTGTCGTGAGCGCCCCGCGCTGGATTCAGCCGAGTGAGCAGGGTGTTGAGATTGGCGCGCTGGCCACTGGCGAGGGCGATATTACCGACGTCGGCGACGATGTCTCGGCCCGCCATGCCCATATCTGGTGCGATGCTCAAAATATCTGGCGCGTCGAGGACTTGTCGTCCACCAACGGAACCGTGGTGGTAAACGGGGCCACGCGCGTCTGCATTCAGGTCGAGCCCGGCCGTTCCGCCCAACTCAATCCCGGCGACGAGCTCAAGCTCGGCGAATCCACTACCTACGCCATCCTCTTCGGTGCTCTCTAGCCGGCAGATAGGGACGCTCCTTTTAATATGAGCAGGACATTGTCAAGAGGCAAAATCGGGCCTGGCCCCAACGATATGGGGTCAGGCCCTCTCCCTATATCAGCCCGTCCGCGGCGACCTCGGCGTGTCTTACCGACGCTCGTCTTTGCAGTTTAATATCCGCCCGCGGCGATCTCTCGCTGGGCAATCCGTTGCTACGGCTGAGGCTTCTACGTCGAACCGACAGTCTGTGCACGCGTGTGGCGCCCTGGGCGCTCGCAGAAAAGGGACCTGAGGTTCGCCTCAACGGCTTCGGATCGAACCGCTTCCGGGGTGATCGGCTTATGTGCGGGGGACCGGCCCCCCTACGCCTCCTCGGCCATGAGGCCGACCGCCCATACCCAGCAGGCGAGCTCGCGCGCCGTGGCCACGTTCGCCTTGTTGCCGTGGACCCCGCGCGCGAGCAGCGCCTCCCGCCTCTCGGCCAGCCTCCGCACGCCCTTGGCGGCATGCCTGCGGGCGCCCCGGTCCGGGGCCTGGCCCCTGGCGAGGCCCTTCGGCCGCCCCGAGCACGTCAGGTAGTGCCACGCGGCCTCGACCAGAGCCTTCCTCAGGTGCTTGTTGCCAGCCTTGGTGATCGCGCCCCTGCGGTCGCTCTCCCCGCTGGAGTGCTCGGAGGGCGTCAGGCCGACCCACGCCGCGAACGACCGGGCGTTCCCGAACCTCGAGAACTCGCCGGCCTCGAACACGAGGTCGGCGGCCGTCGCGGTGTCGACGCCCTTGAGGCAGCGGAGGGAGTCGACCCTCCTCCTCCACCTGGGCTTGCGGGCCTCGGCCTCGACGAGCCCCTCGAGCCTCGCCCTCTCCTCCGCCGCCCGCCTGACCGCGTCGACGTAGTAGGCGAGCACGTCGTTGTCGGCCCCCTCCGCGAACCTTATCGACTCGATCCAGGACCAGTGCGCCCGGGTCCAGTTGCCCTTCCTGCGGCCGGTGGGCGTCCTCTCGTCGAAGGCGAGCCCGTGCCTGAGCAGGAACTTGGAGAGCCGCTGCTTCGAGCGCGAGAGGTCGTCCCTCGCGTCCTCGAGCGCCCTGGTCAGGTCGCGGGCGGCCTCGCACTCGTCGTCGGGGACCCACACCTCGACCACGTTGCCGACCGACAGCATGCGGGCGAGGAACTCGGCGTCGTTGCGGTCGTTCTTCCTGCGCCTGTCCGCGCTGGGCTTGATCATCTTCGAGACGGCGCCGACCACGCAGTCGACCCCCAGGCCGGAAAGCCTCTTCTGCAGGTCGAAGCCCGTGACCCCGGACTCGTACACGCACCTGGCCCTGGGGTCCACGGAGCGGACCCACTCCGCGACGGCGCCGGCGTCGTAGCCGAAGGTCGCGGCACGTACCTCCCCGGTCATGACGTCGAGGGAGACGGCCTTTATCGAGCGGGCGTGGACGTCGAGGCCGACGAAGGTGGTAGTATCGAGCATGGGAGCCCCTTCCATGAATGCGGCGTGGCCGCCACGGTTGGATTAGACGCTCACCATTGTCGGCCTAATCCGCGGTCTTTCATGCAGCAGGGGCTCTCAATGTTTTTATGTCCTGCTCATATCGTCTCTGCCGCCACTTGGGGACACTCCTTGGCGCGCCAGAGCCAGTCGCCCAGGGATGGAGGGGCCATTTTGGCCCTTGGCAGTCACCCGAGGTAAACCTTTACCGCCCGCCTATATTTGTCGAAATTACACTTGACGGCGGGGTACAATAAACCCGCATGCGGATTTCCGTTGCGGGCGCTTCCCATCGCCGGGGCGTGCCCGGGAGCATTCGGCATGCGGCCTTTGCGGCGCTCGGTCATGTGCAAGACGGGCGGTCGGGTTTGTGGGGCGCATCAGCTGGCCCTCGCCTCGGCATGTCTTCTCTCCACGCCACGTACCTGCTGCTGAGCCTGCCTGCCAGATGATTGGAAGCAACAGCGTAAATCCCATCACGCCAACATCCCGGCGATCGCCGGGGCCTGTATACCTATATGAGAGGAGAGGGGTATATGGCGCGTAAGTTTAAGTCTATGGACGGCAACGAGGCGGCCGCATATGTTTCGTATGCGTACACCGAGGTAGCGGGAATCTATCCCATTACGCCGTCCAGCCCGATGGCCGACCATGTCGACCAGTGGGCGGCCCAGGGTCGCAAGAATATCTTCGGCACCCCGGTCAAGGTCGTCGAGATGGAGTCCGAGGCAGGTGCAGCCGGTACCGTTCACGGTTCGCTGGGCGCCGGTGCTCTGACCACCACCTATACGGCTTCTCAGGGTCTGCTCCTGATGATCCCGAACATGTACAAGATCGCGGGCGAGCAGCTCCCGGGCGTCTTCCACGTCTCCGCGCGTTGCGTCGCTTCCCACGCCCTGAACATTTTTGGCGATCACTCCGACGTCATGGCCTGTCGTCAGACCGGCTTCGCCATGCTCGCCGAGGGCAACGTCCAGGAGGTCATGGACCTCTCGCCGGTGGCTCACCTTGCCGCCATCGAGGGTAAGACCCCGTTCCTTAACTTCTTCGACGGCTTCCGCACCAGCCACGAGATCCAGAAGGTCGCCATGTGGGACTACAAGGATCTGGCCGAGATGTGCGACATGGACGCCGTCCAGGCTTTCCGCGACCACGCGCTCAACCCTGAGCATCCGCACACCCGCGGCAGCCACGAGAACGGCGACATCTTCTTCCAGAACCGTGAGGCCTGCAACAAGGTCTACGACGAGCTTCCCGCCGTCGTCGAGGGCTACATGAAGAAGATCAACGAGAAGCTCGGCACCGATTACGGCCTGTTCAACTACTACGGCGCTCCCGATGCCGACCGCGTCGTCGTGTGCATGGGCTCCTTCTGCGACGTGCTCGAGGAAGTCATCGACTACCTCAACGCTCACGGCGAGAAGGTCGGCCTGGTCAAGGTTCGCCTGTTCCGCCCGTTCTCCATCAAGCACTTCGTCGACGTTCTCCCCGAGACCGTCCAGAAGATCGCCGTCATGGACCGCACCAAGGAGCCGGGTTCCATCGGCGAGCCGCTCTACCAGGACGTCGTCTCCGCTCTCTACGAGGCCGGCAAGACGGGCATCAAGGTCGTCGGCGGCCGTTATGGCCTGGGCAGCAAGGACACGCCTCCCGCGTCCGCGTTCGCTGTCTTCGAGGAGCTCAAGAAGGACGAGCCCAAGCGCGAGTTCACCATCGGCATTGTCGATGACGTGACCAACCTGAGCCTGCCCGAGGCCGAGGATGCGCCCAACACCGCAGCCCCCGGCACCATCGAGTGCAAGTTCTGGGGTCTGGGCGGCGACGGTACCGTCGGCGCCAACAAGAACTCGATCAAGATCATCGGCGACCACACCGACAAGTACGTCCAGGCCTACTTCCAGTACGACTCCAAGAAGACCGGCGGCGTCACCGTCTCGCACCTGCGCTTCGGTGATTCCCCGATTCGCTCGCCGTACTACGTGACCAAGGCCGACTTTGTCGCTTGCCACAACCCCAGCTACATCGTTAAGGGCTTCAAGATGGTCCGCGACGTCAAGCCGGGCGGCACCTTCCTGGTCAACTGCCAGTGGAGCGACGAGGAGTTCGCCGAGCACATGCCCGCCGTGGCCAAGCGCTACATCGCGAACAACAACGTCAACGTCTACCTGATCGACGCTATCGACCTGGCCGCCAAGGTCGGCATGGGCAAGCGCACCAACACGGTGCTTCAGTCCGCCTTCTTCGCGCTGGCCAAGGTTCTGCCCGCCGAGGACGCCCTGCAGTACATGAAGGACGCGGCCACCAAGTCCTACATGAAGAAGGGCCAGGCCATCGTCGACGCCAACCACAAGGCCATCGATGCCGGCGCTACCGCCTTCCGTAAGTTCGAGGTTCCGGCCGACTGGGCTACCGCCGAGGACGCCGCTCCCGTCGAGCTCTCCGAGGAGACCAAGTCCGCCATCGCCCAGCAGGTCAAGAACCTGCTCGAGCCCATCGATCGCATGGATGGCGACAGCCTGCCCGTTTCCGCCTTCGTCGATTGTGCCGACGGCCAGTTTGAGCTGGGCGCCTCCGCATACGAGAAGCGCGGCGTCGCCGTGGTCGTTCCTCACTGGGACGAGACCAAGTGCATCCAGTGCAACCAGTGCGCCTATGTGTGCCCGCATGCCACCATCCGTCCGTTCGCGATGACCGAGGACGAGGCTGCCGCCGCGCCCGAGGCTACCCGCACGCTCGACGCCATGGGCCCCAAGGCCAAGGGCATGAAGTTCACCATGGCCGTGTCCCCGCTCGACTGCATGGGCTGCACCAACTGCGTCAAGGTCTGCCCCAAGGGCGCCCTCGAGATGGTTCCCACCGAGCAGGAGATGGATCAGCAGCCCGTTTGGGACTATATGGTCGAGAACGTCTCCGAGAAGAAGGAGCTCATCGCGGCCAACGTCAAGGGCAGCCAGTTTAAGCAGCCCTACCTGGAGTTCTCCGGCTCCTGCGCCGGCTGCGCCGAGACCGCCTATGCACGTCTGGTGACCCAGGTTGCCGGCGACCGCATGTTCATCTCCAACGCCACCGGCTGCTCCTCCATTTGGGGCAACCCCGCTGCCACCGCTCCTTACTGCAAGGACAAGGACGGTCACGGCCCGGCGTGGAATAACTCCCTGTTCGAGGACAATGCCGAGCACGGTCTGGGCATGGCCGTCGGTTACGAGGCCGTCCAGAAGAAGCTGATCGCCGCTACCCAGGACATCATCGCTGCCGATGGCCCGTCCGATGAGCTCAAGGCTGCCGGCCAGGCTTGGATCGACTCCGTCAACGACGCCGAGGCTTCCAAGACCGCTGCCGCTGCCTACGTTGCCGAGCTCGAGAAGTGCGGCTGCGACGCTTCCAAGGCGATCCTCGCCGACAAGGCTTACCTCACCAAGAAGTCCTTCTGGATCTTCGGCGGCGACGGCTGGGCCTACGACATCGGCTTCGGTGGCCTGGACCACGTCCTGGCTTCCGGCCACAACGTCAACGTCTTCGTCTTCGACACCGAGGTTTACTCCAACACCGGTGGTCAGGCCTCCAAGGCCTCGAACCTGGGCCAGGTCGCTCAGTTCGCCGCTGCCGGTAAGGTGACCAAGAAGAAGTCCCTGGCCGAGATTGCCATGAGCTACGGCTACGTTTACGTGGCGCAGGTCGCCATGGGCGCCAACCCGGCTCAGACCCTCAAGGCCATCCACGAGGCCGAGGCCTACGACGGCCCGTCCCTCATCATCGGTTACAGCCCCTGCGAGATGCACTCCATCAAGAAGGGCGGCATGCAGAACTGCCAGGCCGAGATGAAGAAGGCTGTCGAGTGCGGTTACTGGAACCTCTTCCGCTTCAACCCCGAGGCTGCTGCCGGCAAGAAGTTCTCGCTCGATTCCAAGGAACCCGCGGGCGGTTATCAGGAGTTCCTGATGAACGAGGCTCGTTACGCTTCGCTGACGCGTTCCTTCCCCGAGCGCGCCGAGGAGCTCTTCAAGGAGAATGAGCAGGCCGCTATGGACCGCTATCAGCACCTGCTGAAGCTCAAGACGGTGTACAACGAGGCCTAAGTCTCCCACCGCAGGATCTGAGGGCTAACCTTCGCGGACGTCCTCGGACATGAAAGAACCCCTGCTGCGCACTACGTGCGGCGGGGGTTCTTTCGTCCTGCGGAGTGCCCGCGAAGGTTAGCCCTCAGATCCTGCTACGACTACGTCCTTGGATTGTGTGGCTGAATGAAGGACGTGGTTGGTGGGGCCTTTTGTCCCGGTCGCTGTTTCGCGGCTTTGCCGCGAAAGGCGCGTTGCTTTGGGGATGGATGGGGGGCGGGGTTGTTGCGGCTTCTTATCCCTTTGCTTTTTCGCGGCTTTGCCGCGAAACGCGCAGCACCTTGGGAAATGCATTGATGCGTGGACGGGGCTGGATTGCAGATTCAAATGGCTAGAGAGATATGGGCGCGAACGAGAAATCGTTATTGGGGTCATCCTTTTCCATAAACTCATCGAGACAAAACGTCATGTAGATTGGAACGTACAGAACCTTGCCCTCTTTGCTGAGATTCTCGTGGCTTAGTACAACGGCCTCGGGAATTTTGTACTCGCCCACACTCATCAGACGATCGAGGGCCGCGTGCGCTCGAACTTTCTTGCCCGATTTGACCTCGATTGGGACAACGTGCCCGTGGGCGCCTTCGATCACAAAGTCAACTTCACCGACCTCACGCGTTTGGTAGTACCATGCATCCGCCCCGAGGGCAACGAGTTCCTGCGCGACCACGTTCTCATAGAGACCGCCAAGGTTGGGAGTTTTCATATCAAGATAGACAGCGCGTGCAGTGCTGCCGGGGTACCGCGATGCGAGCATGCCTGTATCAGACTCATATAGTTTGAAGGCCGTCGTTTTCTCCGTCCTCTTGAGAGGACTCCGTGGCTCCGTCACCCTGGCGACCATCAATCCAACACCTGCGTTAACAAGCCACAGGAAATCCTGCTCATATTTTTTAAGGCGAGCTCCCTCACCCAGAGACGAAACAACAAAGCGATGAGATTCCGCCTCAAGCTGAACGGGAATTTGCTCAAAAATCGACCGAACGTTAAACGCTCGAGTCGATGCATATTTTGAGATATCGCTTTTGTACTGATCGACCAGCTGAGTTTGAAGCTCACGTGTGCTCACGAGCGAATAACCCGAATCAATATAATTCTGAACGACCTCCGGCATGCCGCCGCAAACGATATAAGCTCTATAGTTCTTGAGCATCGCCTCATGAATATAGTTTTCGACAGGATGTTTCTCGACAAGGCAGCTGCGAATGCCTGCAAGCACATTCTCGCTAACGCTGTTTGCCCAACAAAACTCTTCAAAATCCATCGGGCGCATAACAATGTGTTCTACATACCCCACCGGAAAAGAAGAGATCCCCTTAAACTCAGTCCCAAGCATAGACCCCGAGAAGACATAGCTAAAGCGCCCATCCTCGACCAACGCCTTCATGAGTGTAACGATCTGCGGATACTCCTGAATCTCATCGACAAAGACAAGCGTATCGCCCTCAACAAGCGGCACATCCGCAAGAAGGGCTACGCGATTGATAAAGTCAACGGAGCTCTTTGCGCCAACAAGTGCATTCCTTGCTTCGACATCGAGTAGTAAATTGACCTCAAAATACGAAACGTAGTTGCTTTTTCCAAACGCGCGAATTGCATAGCTCTTGCCAATCTGACGCGCACCAGTAACGAGCAATGCCTTATTGGAGTTATTCTTCCAGCTCAAAAGCCTATCAGTGACCTTACGGCGTAGCATTAAACCCCCAAATGACAAAAATTGACAGATAGAATCGCCTAAAATCATACAAAAATTGGCAGATAATAACGTCGTAAATATACAAAAATTAGGAGATAGCAAAGGTTCGAATAGGCCTCAAGGCCGCTGAAACAGTGCTCTACTTTGCGAAGGGGCTGGGGACGCTGTTGGGTGCGTCTCCAGCCCTCTGATACTTACTTTGGATTCCGATGGTGGGGTGTTGTCGGTGCTGCTTGCTTGGTTACCTTGTCTCGCCGCTCTCTGTGCGTAGGCGGTAGCCGTGGACGAGGTCGCTAATAGCCGGCCAGGGAATCTGGCGGTCGACCCAAAATTGGAGCTGGACCAGATAGCGCTCGGTGGCGCGGGTGAGGGCAGCGAACTGTTCGTGAGTCTCGACCTGGGCGTAGAGGTCACGGCTGTGGGCGAGGATTGCCGTCGTGTCATCCATTTTGCCGGTGACGTCGAAGGCGCCCGAGAACCAGTCGCACAGGCGCGCGGCGCTGTTGTTGATCGTTGAAAGGTCGGCGGTGCCGTCGTTGGCGTTTTCGTTGGCCTGGGCTCGCAGGAGGGAGAGGGCGTCTGCGGCGTTCATACAGTAGCCGACGGTGAAGTTCCAGACGGCGAATTCGCGGCCGGTGTCGAGCTTGCGTCGGCGCATGTAATCGATATCGCGCGGCTCCTCGAGCATCATTTGGTCGGCGAGGGCCTCAAGTGCAGTGGTGTACTCGGCAAGGTCGAGTGCGAACAGGGTGTTGATATCCATCATCTTTAGGCCTCCGTTTCGATCTCGACGATTTCGTTTTTAATGTACATGCCCTGGTTGTCCCAGACATTGCGGCAGGCGGCGGCAAAACGCCCGCGGTCGGCTTCGCAGATGCGGGCGAACATGTTGCAGGTGCCAAAGGGCTCACACACGTCAAAGAAGATGCAAATTGACGACCAACCGCCATACCAGCTCACGGCGCCCGCCGGCTCGTGAAAGACGGGGTTCTCGATGTGCTCGTAATTGGCGATGGGGCCCGATACGGGATAGATTACCTCGGCATCGCAGATCTTGGCCGAAAAGATACGTGACTCGACCGGACAGGACGATTCGAACAGCTTGCATGTCTCGGGAGCCTTGTCCCAGAGCATATCGGCGAGAAACGTCTCGCCATTCAGCGTGATCATGAGCATTTTTGTCATAGTAAGGACCTCCTCAATCCGTCGCTCAAGGGGTTCGCTGGCGGATAAGGAGAAGACAGCAGCGGGGTCGCCGAACCCAAACTTCACGACAGATCTCTGTCGCCCCAGCCCGCGCTGTTCTTCGCTAAAGTACCATGCCGCAATTGCGCGCGCAATAACAGTTTTTGATTTTCTGGAAGCGGCAATCGACGAGACGGCTCGCCGGCTGCCGGCCGACGCGCGGCATAGGCGCTCGTCTATTCCTTATGCTGGATGAAAAACGCCATGTTATTGCAGGGCTGCATACTCGTCCAATAAGTGCATAGAATCTCGTATAGTGCGAGTAAGATTTTGCGCTGTCTGTTTTGTGTTTAGCAAAGATACAGTTTGCATAATCTGGTCTAATCCCTGCTCTATTAAAATAAAGTTGCACGTAAATGACGTAGATATGCTTGAGCTGGGGTTCTGTACGCTGAGCGGATAAAAACGACCGTTCACCGTTCCGCTATTTTCAAAATGAATAAAATGAGCGATAAAGAGAATATAAACCTTAATAAACTCGCGTATCGCACGGACGCGGGTTATTAATGGGTTGTAGGCCTTTTACAGAAAGGATTCCAGCAATGTCTAAGCCTCTTGGCAAGCCCGATCGTATTGTCGTCGCCCTTGGCGGCAACGCCCTCGGCAACAACCCCGTCGAGCAGATCGAGGCCGTGAGCAACACCGCCCACGCCCTCCTCGGCCTCATCGAGCAGGGCAACGAGATCATCATCACCCACGGCAACGGTCCGCAGGTCGGCATGATCCAGAACGCCTTCGCCGCCGCCCACGACGCCATCGGCACCCCCGAGATGCCGCTGCCCGAGTGCGGCGCCATGTCCCAGGGCTACATCGGCTATCACCTGCAGCAGGGCATTGGCCGCGAGATGCACAAGCGCTATAAGCGTTGGCACGCCGCCACCGTCGTCACCCAGATCGAGTGCGATCCGGATGATCCCGCGTTCAAGAACCCGACCAAGCCGATCGGCCCCTTCTACACCGAGGAGCAGGCCAAGGAGTTCATGGCCGAGGATCCCTCCAAGGTCTTCGTCGAGGATTCCGGCCGCGGCTGGCGTCGCGTCGTCGCCTCCCCCGATCCCAAGAAGATCGTCGAGGCTGACTCCATCCTTAACCTGCTCGACAACGAGTTCATCGTCATCGCCTGCGGTGGCGGCGGCATCCCCGTCGTCCGCGACTACGAGAACAAGGGCTGCTACAAGGGAGTTCCCGCCGTCATCGACAAGGACCTGGGCGGCGAGCTGCTGGCCGAGGACTGCGACGCCGACGTTCTGTTCCTGCTGACTGCCGTTGAGCATGTCGCCATCAACTTTGGCAAGCCCAACCAGGAGGAGCTCGAGGACCTCACCGCCGACGAGGCCGAGCGCCTGGCCGACGAGGGCCAGTTCGGCAAGGGTTCCATGGAGCCCAAGGTCCGCGCTGCCATCAAGTTCGCCCGTTCCCGCAAGGGCCGCACCTGCATCATCGGTGCTCTGGACAAGGCCGCCGAGACCATGGCCGGTCTCTCCGGTACCCGCATCCACGAGTAGTCTCTACTCTGTTGCCTCTCTCGTGGGCGCCAGGCAAAGCGCCCACAAACTAGCCTCTCTTCATGAGCCCCGCAGTCCGCTCCGGCTGCGGGGCTTTTGCTATTCACCTAGTCATTGGGGACAAACCCGGCACTTGGGGACGGTCCTTTCCTGCCGGCAGCTTGGGACAGTCCTTAATAGTCATTGGGGACGTTCTTAAACGACTAGCCAAACAAGAACGTCCCCAACGACTACTCATTTAAGTCTGTCCCCAATGACTGCCCAATGGCTGGGAAGGCGCATCCCACACCGACGCATTGCCTTCGGGCCCTCTCCCCAGGCTCTCCATAGCTCAGCTGGACTCCCCGCAACCTGTTCCGAGTTGGCGGAACGAGCGCGACGTGGAGTGTCATTCTTTACCGCGTTAGACTAGACGCAGGGAAAGGAGGAGGACATGGATGCTCGCGTCAAGCAGCTTGTAAATATGATCGAGGACGCTCAGCCTGTCGCTGTCGCGGTACTTGCCAAGCGTCTCGAGGTAAGCGAGCGCGCCGTGAGAAACTATATCCATCGCGCAAACGACAACCTTGCAGGGGTTGCACGCATCGTTGGCAGCAAGGGGCAGTATCGTATCGATGTTGCACGTGCAGATGAGCTTGCTCGCTTGCTAGACGGTGCGGCTCTGGCCCATCCGGGCATTCCTGATACGCGCGACGGCCGTGTGTCCTTCCTTCTTAACGACCTTCTCATGCGGTCCCAGTGGGTGACGATTGAGGAGTATGCGGATTTACTCTACGTTTCGGCGCGAACTCTGTCCAATGACATGCGTCTGGTAGAGCAGAAACTCGCCCAATTTGACTTGACGCTCGAAAAGCGCCCTCGCTATGGAATCCGCGTTGCGGGTGGGGAGTCGCAACGGCGTCTGTGTCTGGCCTCGCTGGTGAGGCCCGTGTTGCCCGACACCGACGATGCAGAGCTCGCCGAGCGCCTGCGGGCCATCGCCGCATGTGTGAACGATGCCCTGACTGCCTCGCCCGTCACGGTGAGCTCGCTGGCATCCCGCAATCTCATCATGCATCTTTACATCGCTCTTGGCCGCATCGAGCAGGGCTGCTATGTCCCGGCTGCAGAATCGGACGTTTTAAAGCTGGAGGGAACGCGCGAATACGCTGCGGCTTTCCAGATTGCCGCAAACATCAAGGATGCCCTGGGCGTGAGCATGCCCCGAGAAGAGGTTGCCTTTATCGCAATCCATTTGCTCGGCAGGGGCACGGGCGTGCCCGAGAAGGGCTCGGCCGTTATCTCGGACGAGATGTGGGAGATCGCTTCCGAGATGGTATGTGCGGTCAACGATGAGTTTAGGTTTGACTTTAGCAGCGATCTTGAACTTCGCATGAACCTTGCTCGGCATATTGGCCCTCTGGGCTATCGCCTTGAATATCACATGCATATGGATAACCCCATGCTGCCCGATATCAAGACGAGGTTTCCGTTGGCCTATTCGATGGCGGCCGGCACCTCGCAGGTACTCGAGCGTCATTTTGGCAGCCAGCCCTCTGATGAGGAGCTCGGCTACATCGCCATGGCATTTGCCCTGGCCCTCGAGCAGCAAGCCGACCAGCCGCGTCGCAAACGCATCCTGATCGTGTGCGCCTCGGGAGCGGGAAGCGCCCGTATGCTCGAGCACCAGTACCGCAAGCAGTTTGGTATGTATATCGAGTCGATTGAGACATGCGACGTCGCCCGCGTGGGAACGCTCGACTTTTCGCACATCGACTACGTGTTCACAACGGTGCCGCTCAACGTCAAGTTGCCCGTGCCCGTCCGCGAGGCCGATTTCTTCTTGGAGACGAGCGATGTCAACGCTATCCGCAAGGTGCTGAGTGATGACGCTGCGCAATCGGACTCCCTGAGCGCTTTCTTTAGCCGTGCCCTGTTCTTCAACCGCGTTGAGGCGTCGTCGAAGCAGGCCGTTCTCCGATATCTCTCTGAGCGCTCCGTCGAGAGCGGCCGTGTCGATGCCCAGTTTGCCCAAGAGGTTGCCGAGCGCGAGAGCGCGAGTGCCACCTCGTTTGGCAATGGGGTGGCCATGCCCCATGGGATGCATCCTTTGAGCGCCGAGGCCTTTGTTACCGTGGGCCTGCTCGAACATCCCATTCTTTGGGACGAATACGGCCATGAGGTCGATATCGTCTTTATGGTGTCGTTTGCCCGGTCGGGCGGCGATGAGGCGCGGATCTTGAGCTCGCTGCTCGCTGAGATCTTTATGGACCGCCAGGGGGTCGAGCGCTTACGCGAGCGCCGGTCCTGGCATGAGCTGATGGCGCTTGTGCAAGCGCATACGGCTTAAGGCTTCTTTTGTCGAAAACCCTGCCTGCCTGCAATAAACCTCGAGGATTGCGGGTGGGAGATAGGCGTTTCGAATATTCAAGTACAAACCAAACATCACGGGAGAGGAGACCGTTATGGACGATCAGGGAACCGAGATGGTTTCGTTTCAGCTGGTCGCTGCAGCGGGAGAGGCGCGCAGCCTTGCCTTCGAAGCCCTTGAAAAGGCAAAGGCGGGGGATTTTGACGCTGCCGCCAAACTCATGAAGCAGTCAAAGGATGCGGGAATCAAAGCTCACCACATCCAAACGCAGCTGCTTTCGACCGAGGCGGCGGGCGAGCATCTGTCGGTGGATGTGTTGCTGGTCCATGCTCAGGACCACCTCATGTGCTCCATGCTTGCTCAGGAGCTCGTGCAGGAGCTGATCTGCCTGTATGAGCGCACTGCAGCCAAGAACGCCTAACGGCGTGCGGCGACTATCCAACCAATCAATGCGAAGGGAATCCCTTATGAAGATCCTTCTTGTTTGCGCAGCTGGCCTGTCTACAAGCATTCTGATGAAGAAACTCGAGAAATACGCGGAGCAAAACGGCATCGAGCTCGATATCGATGCGGTGGGTATCGGCGAGTATCAGGAGACCTGCGCCGATTATGACGTGCTGCTCTTGGGGCCGCAGGTGTCCTACCAGCTCAACACCGTCAAGCAGGGGAGCGGTAAGCCGACCGCGGTCATCCCCGCACAGGACTACGGCATGGGCAACGCCGCCAACGTGCTGGCACTCGCCCAGTCGCTGTTGGGCTAGGAGGCGACCATGGAAAAGTTCATGACCCTGCTTCAGGAAAAACTGACCCCTATTGCCAATTTCTGCGGCGCCGAGCGCCACTTTGCCTCCATGCAAAAGGGCTTTATGAGCGCGATCAGCTTCATCTTGGTCTCTGCCGTCTTTATGATCATCGCCAACCCGCCGGTCACGGCCGACCTGGTGGCGCGGGGCGGGTTCTGGTCCGTCTTTGGCCCTTGGCTCGATTTTGCCACGGCCAATAAGCTCACGCTGCTCATCCCGTTCAACATGACGATGGGCATACTGTCGGTGATCGTGACGTTCGCAATCGCCTATAACCTGGCGGGCACCTACAAGATGCCCAAGCTTAACGCCGGCATGACCTCGCTGGTGATGTTCCTGATCGCCGCGGCGCCGTCGTCCTACTACCAGCTTGCTGACGAGTCCGTGCTCCAGGCGGTCCCCTGCACCTATCTGGGTGCGCAGGGCCTGTTTACCGCCATCATCGTTGCCTTGGTCTCCGTCGAGGTCACGCGCTTCTGCCAGACCAAGGGCATCACCATCAAGATGCCCGATGGCGTGCCGCCGTTTTTGTCCGAAACCTTTGGCGCCATCGTACCTATGCTCGCCAACATCCTCATCTTCTTTGGCGGCAACCTGCTGATCCAGATGATCGATCCCGCGCTGTCCATCCCCTCGGTTATCGAGAAGCTGCTCGCTGCCCCGCTTTCCGTCGCAGTTGACTCTGTGCCCGGCGCACTGCTTATCTGCTTCATGACGCTGCTGTTTTGGTGCTTTGGCGTCCACGGCAACATGATCGTAATGCCCATCACCGCCCCGGTCACGCTTGCCGCCTTTGCCGCCAACGCCTCGCTCTATGCTGCCGGGCAGCCGCTTGAGTTCCACCCGGCGCTCATGTCGTTGGCCATCAACCTCATCGGCGGCACGGGTAATACGTTCTCTTTTGTGGCGCTCTGCGCGTTTAGGGCAAAGTCGCAGCAGCTCAAGGCATTTGGCAGGGCATCGATCGTGCCGAGCTTCTTCCGTATCTCCGAGCCCGCGATCTTCGGCGCGCCCATCATCTTCAACCCGATCCTCATGATTCCGTTTGTGCTAGGCGGCATGATCTCGGCCCTGCTGTATTGGGGTGCGGTCTCACTGGGTCTTGTCTCTAACTTCTACATCTTGGTGAGCGGCACGTTCCCCATCTTCGTTCAGGGCTTTGTCCAGTGCCTCGACCCGCGCATCTGGGTGTTTACGATCGTTTTGATCGTGGTCATGGCTGTGGTCTGGTACCCGTTCTTTAAGGTGTACGATAACCAGCTCCTGGCTCAGGAGCAGGAGAACGCCGCGGCAGCTTCTGCCGAGGATGCTGAGTAGCATGGGTTACTTTGACAGAACGTCTGCTGCCGGTATGCCCGAGGGCTTTTTGTGGGGCGGCGCGCTCGCTGCCAACCAGGCCGAAGGGGGCTGGAACGAGGGCGGCCGCGGTATGTCGCACTCCGACCTGATTCCACAGGGTCCCGACCGCTGGGATGTGATGTTTGGCAGGCAAAAGCCCGTGGATGATCCGGACAGGCTGTATCCATGCCGTTGGGGCAACGACTTCTTCCATCATTGGCGCGAGGACGTCGAGCTCTTTGCCGAGATGGGCTTTAAGTGCCTGCGTCTTTCAATTTGTTGGAGCCGTATTTTTCCCACAGGGATGGAGGCCGAGCCCAACGGTGAGGGCTTGGAGTTTTACCGTCAGGTATTCGAGGCGCTGCGCGAGCACGGAATCGAGCCGCTCGTGACGCTGTCGCACTACGACTATCCGTTGGCTCTGGTCGAGCACTATGGTGGATGGCAAAGCCGAGAGATGATCGAGCGGTATGCGCACTACGTCGAGACCGTCGGACGTGCGTACCAGGGCCTCGTGCGTTATTGGCTCACCTTCAACGAGATCAACAGCGTGGCGCTGTCCTATCTCAACGCGGGCGTCACGCTCGAGGATGAGCGTGACCGTGCAGCCGTGACCGCGGCGTTCTCGCACCATATGTTTATGGCGAGCGCTCGCGCCGTCGAGATCCTGCACAAGATCGATCCCGCAAACAAGGTGGGTTGCATGATCGCTGCCGGTGCGACCTATCCGTACCGTTGTGCGCCCGAGGACGTATGGCTGGCGTATGAGGAGGACCGCGGCCGCTACTTCTACACTGACGTGATGGCTGCGGGCGCCTATCCTACTTGGAAGCTGCGTGCGCTCGAGAAAGAGGGTGTTTACGTGCCCTTTGAGCCGGGCGATACGGAGTGTCTGGCCGAGCATACCGTCGACTTCATCTCGTTCTCGTACTATTGCTCGCGCTTGGTGTGCGCCGATGACCAGGTGATCGCTGAGAAGGCGGAGGGCAACGTGTTCCCGACGCTGCGCAATCCGTACCTCAAGGATAAAGAGACTGCCTGGAAATGGCAGATCGATGCGCTGGGTTTGCGCGTGACGCTTGCCGGCTACCACGATCGTTACCATCTTCCGCTCTTTATCGCTGAGAACGGTGTGGGCGGACTCGATGCGCTGGAAGACGGCAAAGTCCACGATGCGTATCATATTGATTACCTGCGCAGGCATATTCTTGCGCTACGCGATGCAATTGTCGAGGACGGTGTTGACCTGATGGGATACACGCCGTGGGGCTGTATCGATCTGGTATCGGCCTCGACGGGGCAGATGAAGAAGCGCTATGGCTTTGTTTATGTCGATGCCGATGATACGGGCAAAGGCACGTTCGATCGCTACCGAAAGGACAGCTTCTGCTGGTATCAAAAGGTCATTGCATCAAATGGCGAGGACTTGAGTTAACCCTTGCAAGCCTGCTGCCCCCGCGGCCCGTTTCGGCCGCGGGGGCTTTTGCTATTTACCTAGTCCCCGATGAGACCCTCATTCTGTGGGTAGTCATTGGGTGTTCCTATAGTTTTGTCAACCGTCGGGGCTACTCCCGGTAG
>CALDBJ010000069.1 GCA_937937835.1 uncultured Collinsella sp. | reverse complement strand
GATACGCGGTCATTGTTGCCGATCTTGACCGTCAGGGGTCTGCGCTCGACTGGGCAGAGCGTGCCGAAGATGGTGGCGACCCGTTGCCGTTTGATGTTGAGCTATCGATCCCGAAGCGCGTCGATCGCCAAGCTGCACTTGTCGCCGATGACGAGATTATGTTCATTGACGTGCCGCCAGGAGATGAAAACGCGATTGAGGCGGCGATCGCGGTCAGCGACTTCATCATCATGCCAACCAGATCGGCAGCTGCCGATCTTTCGCGCATCTGGGAATTGCGCGATGCCGTCAGCGCTACCCCGCATGCAGTCTTGCTGACCTTCGCACGGAAAGGTACGAGCGCGCTTGAAGCGGCCCGCCAAGCACTCGATGCCGAAGAGATGCCGAGGTTTCAAGCAGAGATCCCACTGCGCGAAGACATGCACTTAGCGTTTGGCTACTGCCCCGGACCAGACATGCACGGCTACGACGCCGTCGCCGATGAACTCATGGAGATGATGAAGTGACTACCAGTAAGCAACGTGCAAGCGGACAGCTCGCCCCACGGGGAGCAAAAAAGACCGCCAGGGGCACAGTAAAGACTGAAACGAAGTCCGCACGATCAGCGTTCCACCAGACCTCTAACCGCGACTACGTCAAGAAGATGACCATTGAAGTCGACCGCGATTTACATACTGAACTGAAAATGATTGCGGCGCGCGAGGGTGTGACAATCCGTGAGATTGTTGAGTCCTACCTGGAACAATATGTGAAAAACCATCGCTAGAAACTGGAAATACAGGTTTACGGGTGCTGTAAACCTGTATTTTTATTGCGACAGTTCCCGCCGTGGTCTTGAGGCAGTTTTCGGTAGGTAGGTCTTCACGGAAGCGGATACAGGTTTACAGGTGCTGTAAACCTGTATCGCAGGCCCTTGAAGTGAATCGAGAGCATCGATCGTGTTGTGCACGCGCAGTGGTTTACCAGCGTGTTAGCCTAAACGCGTCAATAAAAGAAAAAGAAGCCTGGAACAGGTCCAATTGCTCCAGGCTTGCTTCACCACCGGCCACCAACCGGCTCGTGAAGCGCTTTAACCGACCCCTACGTCGGAGAAAGCGATGTTATGAGTGTATCGAACCGTAACGCAGAACGCACGACACCACGCCAGCATGTGCGAGGTGTCGGTTTCCACACGGGTTGGCTCGACGACACCCCAGCGGGTGCAACTGATCGCGACGCCCTGTTAGCGCATCTAGGTCGCAGCGCGATCCATGCCAGCAAAGACCGCAACTTCTCTAGCGCGTACTACCCGGATAGCGACGGCGGGCGACGTCCTCGGCTCTACCGGGTCGACTCGCCAGCGTTTGCCAACTGCCAGTACGTCATGTTGACCACGAAGCAGTATGCAGCCGTCCTCGTCGTCGATATCGACCAACCAGGACAGGCAGGTGGTCACCCAACCAGTCTTGCGCTGAGCGTGCGGGAAAACTTCGCCAAGCTCATCAAACACGGGATTGGCCCCTCATGGGTGGGCATTAACCCGCTGACCGGTAAAGCCCAGGCAATCTGGTTAATCGACCCGGTGTATGCCGATAAAGCAGGGCGATCACCCCATATGAGTTTGCTGGCAGCAACGAGTAAAGCGTTAGGAGAGATGCTGGATCATGACCCGCACTTTTCCCACCGCTTTAGCCGCAGCCCGTTCTACGAGGGAAAAGACCCCACCGCATATCGCTGGTACTGCCAGCACAAACGGGTACATCGCTTGGCTGACTTATTGCGGGAGGTACGTGCATTGACTGGCCAAGAAGCAAAGCAGCGATCGACACGACAGCAGTTTTCCTCTGGTCGTGAACTCCTCGAAGCAGCGAAAACACGCAGACAAGAAGCAGAATCCTTCAAAGCGCTTGCGCACGACGTCGAAGCAGAACTTGCGACAAGCGTTGAGCGCTATGACCCCGACCTCATCGAGGGCGTGCGCGTGCTGTGGATTCACCAAGGACGCGCAGCACGCGATGAGACGGCCTTTCGGCATGCGCTAAAAGTCGGGCACCGGCTACGCGCAGCAGGCCAGCGCTTAACCGATAACGCCCTGATTGACGCTTACGAGCACGGATACAACATCGCCCAAGAAGCCGGTGGTGATGGGAGGCTTTCGGAGATGCCGCCGATGCGTGATCGTCAGACTATGGCGAGGCGAGTGCGTGGGTACGTAACGCAAGCAAAGGCCTCAAACGGCGGTTCTGTGGCCCCTGGGAGAGCCACAAGCACCGAACGCAAGGCTTTGGCCACGATGGGGCGTAGAGGCGGTCAGAAAGCCGCACAACGCTGGAAAACAGACCCAGACGGCGAATACGCGCGGGGCAGGCGTGACATGCTTAAAAAAGCGAACCAGCAGCGTAGACGGCAGGGGAATGAGACACGTGCACAGGTTTATGCCGCATACGCCTCGTCGCTTGCTCAGACGGGTAAAGCCCCAACAGGGGCCGAGATTGGAAGAGAATTGGGGATTACCAGAAAGACAGCGAGTGCCCACTTAAGGGCACTGCGGAACGCGGGAATGATCGAATAAAAAAATGTAACCTGCCATAAGCAATATACGGTTCCCCGTGCGGTAGCACGTGAGCTACCTAGTTCCGTTTCTTTTCAGCAACAGTGAAGTGTGCGACTCATGCCGGATTAAGTGTCTTCAAGCAAAGCAAAGTAAGTCGGTGGCGATGAGCGGCTCGTAGAGATGCCGCCGATGCTCGAGCGCCAGACCACGGTGAGGCGAGTGCGTGGGTACGTAACGCAAGCAAAGGCCTCACATGGTGGTTCTGTGATCTCCGGGAGGGCTACAAGCGCTGAACGTAAGGTTTTGGCCACGATGGTGCGTAGAGGCGGGTTGGTCAGCTCACCAGATTTATTACTTAGAAAATTTTAAGCAAAGAGCTTGATTGGAATGTATAGTTAATGGTTCTTCGGAGTAATCCTTGGGAACAATTCCCTAATTATCATTAAGTGCCGTCTATCTAGATACAGGGGAACAATGGAAACCAAAGTTAAAGCTACTGTCCTGACCTCCGCTCTTGCTAGCGCTCTACTTATTGCTCCCGCGCCTACTGCTAACGCAATAGATTGTCACGCAGCGGGTTACCCAGCGGGCACCGGATGCGTGGGGCTACCTCCGGAATTTGGAATCTCTGACGCCCAAGCCTCACAAGTGAAAGCATGGTCC
>CALDBJ010000068.1 GCA_937937835.1 uncultured Collinsella sp. | reverse complement strand
TGCGCAGGACTGTAGAGCAGCAAACTTAACCCCCGCCCTCAGCCCCGGAGACCCTCCCGGAGGGGCCCAAAAAATATTTTCAAAAAAGTTGTTGCGCACCGGACAGACTTCTGTGTATACTAATCCCCGCAGCGCACGCGAGCGGAAACAAACGCGAACGACTGCCTGGGGAGTTAGCTCAGTTTGGTTAGAGCGCCGGCCTGTCACGTCGGAGGTCGCGGGTTCGAGCCCCGTACTTCCCGCCAACGCAATTAAAGCCACGTCTTCGGACGTGGCTTTTTGCGTTTGATGCACTTTGTTTCGATAGAACGATCGCCCTGGTGCATCTTCGCCCAGAATCCCCGCGCCTTCGGGAACGCAAGTAAAATCTAATAAGTATATCTGTCTGAACAACAGCTTTGTTGCGCAAAACCTGTTCTACGAGACAGGGGGGGTTAGGTTATACTAAATTGCACTGTGCGCCGCATCTGATGCATTTCGCTCCAAGCGCGGCACTCAGTGGATATCCGATTTACCATTTGGATGTCCTGGCGGTCATTTAGCGTCTCGACACAAGCTCGGCCCCGGAGCTCGTTCGAGCTGTTCGTATTCCTTGAAAGGGGAAAAATGGACATATCGAGGAAGACTGATTACGCCCTTCGTATGCTGGCGATGCTTGCCGAGGATCCGGAGTGCTTACTTTCTGTTCGCACCGCTGCCGAAGAGGTCAATGTTCCGTATTCGTTTGCCCGCTCGATTCAGCACGGTTTGGTCCAGGCCGGTATTGTGGAGAGCCTGCGTGGCGTCCACGGTGGCATGCGTCTCAAGGTCAGTCCGGACGACGTCACTATCCGCCAGGTCGTCGAGGCCGTTCAGGGTCCTATGGTTATGAACGATTGCACCGCGCCCGATGGTGACTGTGCGCGCATGGGCGCGTGCTGCTATCATCCCCTGTGGGCCGGAGCCCAGGCGTTGATGCGCGACTACCTCGATTCCGTTTCGCTCGGCGACATCGTCGCTCACCGCCAGTTCCCAGCCGTCGATCCCAAGTTCGCCGACCGCGAAGCGTTTCCCGAGTACGCCACCTGCGAGTGCGCTTACCGGGAGGAATAACGCCGCATAAGGAGCATAGCCATGATTCAGGACCCCTTTCGTTCGATGATTCGTTCGGAAGGGGTCCTGCGTTATCGTGACCTTCCGTGGCGCCGCACACGCGATCCGTACATCATTTGGCTTTCTGAGGTCATGCTGCAGCAAACGCAGGTGCCGCGTGTGGAGGCGCGCATGCCGGTGTGGCTCGATCGTTTTCCGACTGTGCAGGCGCTTGCCCAGGCCGTGCCTTCCGATGTTTTGGACGCTTGGCAGGGCATGGGCTACAACCGACGCGCTCTGGCGCTTCATGGGGCCGCTCAGCGCGTTGTAGAGGACTGGGGCGGGGAGTTTCCGCGTGAGACGCGTGACTTGGTCGCTCTGCCTGGTATTGGCCCGGCAACGGCGCAGGGTATCCGGTCGTTTGCGTTTGATCTTCCGGGCGTGTATCTGGAGACCAACGTGCGCACGGTCTTTTTGCATCATTTCTTTCCCGATGTGCCGGCCGTTCCCGATCGCGAGCTGGTGCCGCTGATCCAAGCCGCCTGTCCGGCGGCCTCTGGTGCGGCGGCGGATGAGATTGCGCCCTTTGCCGCGCCTCAAGACGATGCTGACACGCCGCGCGCGTGGTATTACGCGTTGCTAGATTACGGCGCATATCTAAAAAAGACGTTGCCCAATCCGTCCAGGCGCTCGGCGGGCTATAGCCGTCAATCAAAGTTTGAGGGCTCGCGTCGCCAAAAGCGCGCGCATATCGTGCGTATGTTGCTGGCAGCGCGCGATGGCCAGCCGGCGGGGATTACGCTTGCTGATGCCGTGGCGGGCGTTAACGAGATGGAAGCGGCGGCTGGGCGTGGGCCGGTCGAGCACGACTTGATCGCGGGCATTCTAGCCGACCTGGAGCGTGAGGGCTTTTGCCGAGCTGAGGGCGATCGCTGGCTGAGCATCTAGCCTGTGCAAATCTGAAGAACAGGATTGTAAGGTTTAGATTTTCGGCATGAGGGCATCCTAAAGACGAGGCCGCTCGAAGCCTACGGGCGGCATGCGTTGAAGGGAAGTACACCTATGGATTTTGAGAATTCCCAAACCAAGAAGAACCTCGAGACCGCTTTTGCCGGTGAGTCCCAGGCACACACCAAGTATCGCTACTACGCATCTAAGGCCAAGAAGGATGGCTACGTTCAGATTTCGAATATCTTTGCCGAGACGGCGGGCAACGAGTCCGAGCACGCCAAGCTGTGGTTTAAGTATCTGCACGACGGCGCCGTTCCGGGCACTCTGGACAACCTGCGTGACGCCGCCGCGGGCGAGAACTACGAGTGGACCACGATGTACGACGAGTTCGCCAAGACCGCCGAGGAGGAGGGCTTTGCCGAGATCGCCGAGAAGTTCCGTGGTGTCGCCGCCGTCGAGAAGGCCCACGAGGAGCGCTACAACAAACTCGTCGAGCGCATCGAGTCGGGCGAGGTGTTTGAGCGTGAGGGCGTGAAGGTATGGAAGTGCCTGAACTGCGGGCACCTGCACGTTGGTGCCGAGGCGCCTGAGGTGTGCCCGGTGTGTAACCACCCGAAGGCGTACTTTGAGGAGCAGGTGGTGAACTACTAGCGCTTGGCGCTGGCTGCTGCGGAGCGCAGGGCGGGAGGCCGGATCGCCTTCCCTCCCCGCTCACGGCTCCGCAGGGTCGCGTTGAG
>CALDBJ010000067.1 GCA_937937835.1 uncultured Collinsella sp. | reverse complement strand
CTGCGGTGACGGCGGGGATATCGTTGAGTTCGCGGCTGACGGCTACGGCGATAATCTTGCCGCCGTGTCGCGGCTCATGTCCGAAGTCTGGTGCGGGAAGTTCAACGCCACCCATAAGGTGATCGTCGACCATACATGCGAGAAAATCAGCGGCGCTTTCGACAGCGTCGTTTAGGTCGGAGCCAAATGTTCCTCCTCCGCCCAGCGAGCCACATGGCACAGCATCGACAATGCCGTCCGAATCAAAGAATTCGAATTCCCATACGTAAACCATGTAAGACCTCCTTTAAAAAGCGATGCGAAATATGGCTAGGATGAGCTATCGAAGCCCTGCCTGCCTCAGGATTCTTTTGGCAATTTGCTCCTCGATCTCTCGGTGGCGTTTTACGAGCACGAGCTTGTCGCCTTTGACGAACTTCTCGTGATTGGTGCCTCCTTTCGAGATGAAGCCGGCTTCTTCGAGGATACGGATCAATTCGCGTCTCTGCATCTCAGCCTCTTTCAATAACTATATATTAGCACATCCTAAGGGTTTTTAGACTTAAATCTTAGCCATTGCTAATCCCTTGTTTTACTTCGCCATCCTTGGATAACGGCTTATATTCCTTGCGGTATTAGTTTATTTGCTCGTGCGGACACGATTTGGTGCTCTGTGCGCGACCGCGAAAAGGGTTTGCGGTGACTAAAATGTGGCCATAGAGGCAGTTTTAGCGAACCCCGCGGGAGTGACACGCATGGATAACAACACTTTGCTGTTCCAGGACAAAGGTTCGGGTAGGTTTAAAGACGTCAAGATCTACCCCAACCGTATCGAGGTGCTCAAGAAGGGCACTTTTGGCGGCAAGCACACCGAGATTGTCTACCTTAAGGACATCACGGGGATCAGCAGGATCAAGGGCCGCGACGTTTTCCTACGTAACAGGCTGTTGACTGCCTGTGTCTTTAGTCTGAGCAGCCGCTCCCAGGCCCAGGAATTTGTGAACGCGCTGAACATGGTGATGTAGCCGATAGCGGCGTTCGGGCCAAGGTAAAAATCGGGGGCACAGAACGGTGTTCTGCGCCCCCGATTGAGTCGATGTGTCTAAAAGGCCGGCTTGTCTATTCGCTAGCGCCTTCGCTGTCTTCGCGGTCACTGGCAAGCATTGCTGCACCTGCGACCGTTGTCGCCATGGCGGCAGCGGCGAGCCCGGCGGCAATGCCGGAGCCGTCGCCCGTGTCGGCGAGTTTTCCGCCCGAGCCCTTGCCCTTGTTGCCCTTACCATTCTTATCAGCGCCGTCTGCGTTGGAACCCGTGCCGCTGCCGGTGCCGCCTGCACTGTCCGAGGCCGCTACGGTAAAGTTTGCGGCTCCGTCGCTGGCGAGCGTGTAGTTCTGCGCCGCGTCGCCCAAGAGACCGTTCACGCGCACCCAGTACGTTCCTGCGGCAAATGTTTCGCCCTCGGCCATTGCTGTGCCCGGAGCGCCGTTCGCGTCGTGCACAAACTCGAGCTGGGCCGTGCAGGCATCGGTTTCGAGCTTGCCCTCGAGTGATGCCGCAATCTTGGCGCGCACGTCTTCGCCGGCCTTAAGGCCTTCGAGTCCCTCAAAATGGGGCGTCAGCGCGCGTGGATCGATATCGATGGGCACAGAGCCCTGCAGCCCCGTAACGGTCTCGTTGCCCAGGGCGTCGACATCCACGTATTCAATGGCAAACGCATGGCCCGAAGCCGTTGCGTTGAGCGCGTTGCTGCTGTCGGCAAGGCGGAAATGACCCTCGCCAACGGTCTTGCCATCCTGGAATGAGGCATCGCTCAGCGAGTCGCCGTACGTCATGCGCATGCGGGTCGGGAGATAGTACGGGAGATAGTACGAAGCCGTCTGCTTGTGCTCCGTATCGTAATTGCGCTGATAGATGCTCCGGGCCAGCGCCGCATCAACAAAGTCGGATGCGATGATGCCAATGTGCTTGAGGTAATCTGACTTTGTATCCTCGATGCCGCTGGGATTGATGTACGGGCTCTTATACAGATGCTCGTTGACTACTCGTGCCGAGGTAAAAGGATTGCCTCCGTGCGACAAGCCCGTGCAGCTGGTGTAGTTGATAGACCAGCAACGCTCCAGGACTTTCTCCTTGGCCCCGTTATCGTCCTTGACATCTACCTCGTTGCGCGTGCGCCCGGTCGTTTCCTTCAGCGCATTATCGACCCAGCTGAGCTTGTCGGTTCCCGTGAGTTTGTACTTGTCCTGGGCGTATACCTTGGTGCAATAGGGCTCTTTGTCGCCTGTTTCCCCCGCGGCTTCAAAGCCCTGCGCGTTTTGGACGAGGCACATGGAACTGCTGTCGGTGTGCGTTGCGATTTTGTTATCCCATTCGGTGAGGTCGAGTCCCCACGTGTGGCCGCTTACGCTGTCGCCGGCGAGTCCAAATCGACGTAGCAGGACGATTTTTCCGCGCACCTCGCCCAGTGTGGGAACGCGGCTCGACGTATAGAACAGTTTGGGGTTGTCGTCCAAAACCTTGGCGAAAGCCGTCGTAACACTTTCGTCGGTAGCCTCGTCGTTGCCTCGTGATACAAGCATGATGAGCGCTTCTGTCGGGTTTTCGTTCAAAAACGTTTTGAAGTAGCCTATGACATCGGAAAGATGCATAAAGTACGCGTCTTTTTTGAGCAGGTAGTAATCCCCGTGGTCGATGCCAGGGTTGTCGCCCTTTCCGAGCCGGATATCAAAATAGCGAATGCCTTCGAGCAGCTGCGTGGGAATGTAATCCTGCTGGCATTTTACTTGCGAGGATTGGGGCTCAGTGTCGTTGTCCACGCTACAGGTGCCCGAATCGTGCGTACCCGGGATGCTCAGCTCGTCGAGGAACTTGTTGTCGTCGACGTATTTCATCCAACATGGCCCATCGACGTAGCTGCTGTACGTGATCCAGTCGAGGCTGCTAACCGTGGCATCGTTCTTTTTCATGTCGTAACCGATAAGTTCGAGCTCCCACGGAATGCTCTTACTCTTATGGCAGATCTTATTGTTGTCCTGGTCTTCGCCGTTCGATTCTATTGCCAGGTACTTAATGTCTTTTTTCTCGGTTTCTTTCTCGACCGTGCGGTCTCGGATGATATAGGTTCCGTTTGATTGCCGCTCGAACGCAAAAGCGCGGCTGGGCTTGTTGTCATACTCGCCGCTCCATACGTGGATGACCTTTCCGTCTTTGTCCGAGTCGCCATCGACCGACCAAATGCTGTAGCCCGTCTTCTTGTGCTCTTCGAAATTGAGCAGGGTGCGGATGGCATACCAGTTTGTATCGTCATTCTTGGTCGTTACGTTCTCAAGGATGAGCTTGCTGGACGTGCCGTCATTAAACAGATGGCAGACGTTGCCGATGACGTTGCCGTCTTCGTTGACGCTCGCGGTGCGAAAATAGCCCGCGGGGCGAAGGCGAATGACGAAATTGTCGAGGCTGACCGACGCTGTGGCAGCGTCGTCTGCAAATGCCGCTCGTGGGCCAATGCCCAATGCCGCGGTTTCGGGCAGGCTTGCAAGTGGCGACAACGCCGCGAGTCCAAGGCCCAACGTAAATGCTCGGCGGCTGATGGCGTGGTGTTCGGTCATAACTTCTCCATTCGCAGAGTGCGGTTATGCGATAGTTTTGGTCACTATACTGCTCAGATGTTTAAAGATGCTGGTTTAATTGTCTGCGCGGCGCAATAAATCGGCGGGCGGACGTGTTGGGGTGTTTGTCGTTTTCGTACTGTTGCCACATTTGGGGCGGTTCCGGCGTCCGGCATCCTCGCGTTCGTCGGCTACCGGCATAAGAAAGGGAGGGTCGGTTTACCGGCCCTCCCTGGGTACGAAGCGCTGGGGTACCGTCGCTTGTTTGCACTGCGACCGTGTTTCCCGTTGCGCTTGCCAGTCGCTTAACGCTTGATCTCGATATCGTCGAGCTTGACGTCCATGGCCTCGGTCTTGGCCTCGGCGATGTCATCGGCAAATTCCAGGGACTTCATCATGGTCTCGACGGCGTCCTTGTGCTCCTCGACGTTGTCGATGCGCACATACACGCTGCCACCGTCAACGTCGGTGAAGTACTCGGTCGTCACGCCGCCCGAGTGCGTAAAGTAGGCGCTGCGCCAGATCTTGCCGTTGTACTTAACGGGATCGCTTTCGGTCCATCCGGAGTTGGCCTTCCACTTTGCCTCGTAGTCGAACAGTTCATCGGCGTTCTTGTCAGGATCGAAGACGGGGATGAAGCGGTCACTGGCATGCTCGCTCTCGGTGAACTTAAACTGGGCCCTGTCGGCGGTGTCGCCTGCGACGTCGGTGATCTCGACGCCCTCGGGGACCTCGACCTTAAACCAAATGAAGTCGGTCCTCATATCCACGGCTGGCTTTTCTGCCCCGCCGCCACCGCCACTTCCGGTAGCGTCGCCGCTGCCACCGCAGCCCACCAGGGCAACTGCGGCAAAGAGACTGATGCAGAGGGTGAGAATCGCAAAGGCCTTCTTTTTCATGGTCGTGTCCTCCTCGATCTGTAACCGCCCATGGATTACCTGTCTTTACTGTACGCGTGGACGGCTCGCTAGGGTGGGCCATGTGTCCCATTCTGAGGGCCGGATTTGCGCCGTTAAGTGGCAATATGCACGGGTCCAAAAGAGGGGAGGGCCGATGCTGTCGGTCCTCCCCGGGGCTGGATGCCTGTTGTTTTAAAAGGGGCGCGTGTACGCGGGCGTTGCCCCAACAGGTTCCTTGTTTATAGATATGCCCCAGTTTGTGACGTCCGGAAGTCCCGAAAGGTGGGCCATGTGTCCCATGCTTGCGTTGTCGACGCCTATCGCGTGCCATAGAAATCCGCGATGGCCAGGTGCGCTGACGCTCGCGTACTTATGGGCTAGACTTAGCACCATTACGTGATCGATGCGGTCGGCCGGCGTCGGCCGCCCGACCGATATATATGACTTGAAGGTGCGTGTGCGTATGAGCCAAGAGATGATGGATAAAACCTGTCGCGGTTTTGCCGAGGCGCTGGCCGCGCGCGAGCCGGTTCCCGGTGGTGGCAGCGCGAGCGCTTTTGTGGGCGCGCTGGGCGCCTCGCTGTGCGGAATGGTTGCCCGCTACGGTGCGACCAATCCCGCGCTTGCTGATCGTGCGGATGACCTGACGCGTGCGTTTGCCCAGGCTGATGAGCTGTCCCAGGAGCTTGTCGAGTTGGTTGCCGAGGACGTTCGTGCCTACGGGCAGGTGTCCGCGGCGTACGGTATTCCGCGTGACGATCCGGCTCGAGCGACCGCGATTCAGGATGCGCTGCATGTGGCCGCTCTGCCGCCGTATCGCATTATGGATGCCTGCGGGCGTGCGCTGGCGCTGCTCGAGGACATGGCCGACAAGGGTTCGCGTCAGCTGCTGTCCGATGTGGCGTGCGGCGCCGTGTTCTGCCGTGCCGCCATGCAGGGCGCGAGTTTGACGCTCTTTGCGAACACCACGTCTATGAAGGATCGCGCTCGTGCTGAGGAGCTCGAGACGGCGTGTGATGAGTTGCTGGATACGTGGCTGCCGCGCGCCGATGCACTGGCGCGTCGCGCTGCCGACGCCGCAAGGAAGAGGAGATAGACATGGCAGAGCTGCTTAAGGGTGCTCCCGTTGCTCGCGCTTTGACTGAGGAACTTGCTGCTCGCTGCGCAGCCCTGCGCGAACGGGGTGTTGTTCCGACGTTGGCTATCGTGCGCGTAGGTGAACGCGAGGACGACCTATCCTACGAGCGCGGTGCGCTCAAGCGCTGCGAAAAAGTGGGGATTGAGGCTCGTCGCGTTTTGCTTTCTGCCGATGTTTCGCAGGGCGAGCTGTCGACGGCTATCGAGGACATCAATGCCGATTCGGCTGTTCATGGCTGTCTGATGTTCCGCCCGCTGCCCGCCGGCCTTGACGAGAACGCCGTCGCCGCAGCGCTCGATCCCGCCAAGGACGTTGACTCCATGACGCCGGCTTCGCTGCTCACCACGCTTTCGGGGCGCGGCGAGGGTTTTGCTCCCTGCACGGCCGAAGCTGTGCTTGCTTTGCTGGATCATTACGGCGTTGAGCTGGATGGAGCTAAGGTTGCTGTGGTCGGGCGCTCGCTGGTGATCGGGCGTCCTGTTGCCGCCATGCTTACGGCGCGCAATGCGACCGTGACGACGTGCCATACGCATACGCGCGACCTTGCTGCCGAGTGCCGTGCTGCCGATATTGTGGTTGCCGCCGTTGGACGCGCGCGCACGATTGGCGTGGATGCCGTTCGGGCGGACCAGACGATCATTGATGTGGGCATTAACTGGGATGAGGACGCTGGCAAGCTGGTGGGTGACGTCGATTTTGCTGCTGCGGAGCCGGTTGTTGGCGCAATCACCCCCGTGCCGGGTGGCGTGGGCGCCGTGACAACGGCGATTCTCGCCAAACACGTGATCGAAGCGGCCGAGCGCGCATCGAAATAGGCGTTTTGGGCTGTTTGAGGGGGTTAGCTATATACCACGTGGTCAAACAATGCCAAATATGAGTACTGTTTCCAAGATAGTCACATATGTCTTACGTCTTTTTGGCTTCCTAACGGTATCCATTATCGTTAGGAAGCCTATTTTATTGAACTTATGGGGAATAACGTTGTCTTGCTTTTGGGCAAATGGGGATTTTCGGCACTCGTTACAGGGAAATTTGCTGCCACTAAATTGGTGACAGTACTCATATTTGGCATTTTTTGACCACGGGGGCTGCCGAGGCCGTGGTTTCGCCCTTTCTGCGCCGAAGCGATACACTGTTGCCGTTTGATTTCTTCGCTCAAGGAGGATGCGCATGCCGTGCACAACGATTTTGGTTGGTAAGAATGCGAGCTACGACGGATCGACGCTGGTCGCCCGCAACGAGGACTCGTCCAACGGGGTGTTTGAGCCCAAGCGTATGCGCGTGGTGCATCCCGACGAGCAGCCGCGCGTCTACACGAGCGTCCTGAGTCACCTGACCGTTGAACTGCCCGATAACCCCATGCGCTACACGAGCGTCCCCGATGTTGTCCCGGGCCACGGCATCTGGGCCGAGGCCGGCTTCAACGAGCTCAATGTGGGCATGTCCGCAACCGAGACGCTTACCACCAACGAGCGCGTCCGCGGCGCCGACCCGCTTGTGGACTACGTGCCCGCCAAGGGCAACGAGGGTGAGGACGGCTATGTGCCGGCGCAGCCCGGTGGCCTGGGCGAGGAGGACATGGTGACCCTGGTGCTGCCGTATGCCAAGTCCGCCCGCGATGGCGTGCGTATCCTGGGCGAGCTGCTCGAGCGCTACGGCACCTACGAGAACAACGGCATCGCCTTTAGTGATGTGGACGAGATCTGGTGGCTCGAGACCATCGGCGGCCACCACTGGATCGCCAAGCGCGTGCCTGACGACGCCTATGTGACCATGCCCAACCAGCTGGGTATCGACAGCTTTGACCTGGATGACGCCGAGGGCGCCCAGGCCGACCACATGTGCTCCGCCGACCTGCGCGCCTGGATGGCCGAGTGGCATCTGGACCTGACGCTGGGCGTCGAGGGGGACGGCCCGGCTGTGGTCTTTAGCCCGCGCGAGGCCTTCGGCTCGCACAGCGACAGCGACCACGTCTACAACACGCCGCGCGCCTGGTACATGCAGCGCTGCCTCAACCCCAGCGACGTGTGGGATGGCCCCGACGCCGACTACACGCCCGAGAGCGACGATATCCCCTGGAGCCGCGTGCCCGAGCGCAAGGTGACCATCGAGGACATCAAGTACGTACTCTCGAGCCACTACCAGGGTACGGAGTACGACTGCTACGGCAGCAAGGGCACGCCCGCCACGCGCGGCGCCTATCGTCCCATCGGCATCAACCGCAACAGCCAGCTCGCCGTGTTGCAGCTGCGTCCCTATGCGCAGCCGGCCTATCGCGCCGTGCAGTGGATGGCCTTTGGCTCCAACTCGTTTAACGCGCTGGTTCCGCTGTACGCCAACGTCGAGACCATGCCCGAGTACTATGCCGACACGCAGGCTCGCGTGACGTCCGAAAACTTCTACTGGGCCAACCGCCTGATCGGTGCCCTGGCCGACGTCCGTTTCCATGAGTGCGGCCGCGCGGTCGAGGATTATCAGGAGAAGGTCGGTGGCATGGGCCACAAGCAGATCCATGACGTCGATGCTGCCGTAGCCGCTCTGCCCGAGGCCGAGGTGCCTGCCGAACTTGCACGCGCCAACGAGGCCTTCGCCGAGCTTGTGCGCGTGGAGACCGATGCCCTGCTGGGCAAGGTGCTCTACACCACGAGCTGCGCCATGAAGAACTCTTTCGCGATGAACGACAACGTGAGGTAGGGATTTCCCGTCGATCGAATAGCGCTAAAACGCTTTGTCGCTTTCACTCAATCTTGGGTACAAGAACGCCAATGCAGTTGTTTGTGATTGGAGACAACCATGGTTATGAAACTCGATCAGCTTGTTAACGGCGCCATTAACGTGGGCTTTGGCGCTGCCGCCGTTGCCGTCGAAGGCGGCAAGAAGGTCCTCGATGACCTTAACACCAAAGGCGAGCAGGTCCGCAAGGACACCGCCACCCCCGATATCGCCCGCAGTGTGTCCGATATGTTCGAGCAGGCCGGCGGTACCATCTCCGATCTGACCGAGCGCTTGGGTACGCAGGGCGAGACCGCGGCCCAGCGCGTGCTCGACGAGCTTATCCTTGCCCGTGTCCGCGTCATGACCGCCCCCGAGCGCACGGCCTTCTTGGCCCATGTGCGCGACATCGTCGATTCGGTCGAGGACAACGTGACCTCGGTGCCCGTTGAGTCCGTTGAGCCCGACGATGCGAAGGATACCGAAAAGGCCGAGTAGCAGCGCAGATGGCAGATTCCACCACCGATTACAACAATCTAGATCCTCTGGGTGACGAGGCGGCGGTTGTCGATGAGGTCGACGCCGCCGTCTCGGGCGCTCGCAAGAAGCCGCGCGCTGTCGATATGGTGCCCGAGGAGCCCGACGCGATGGCGCCGGACGAGGAATACCAGCTCACGCCGGCGGGTCGTCGCGAACGCATCGGGCAGATTGTTCGCCTGGTCAAAAAGTACCGCGTGTGGGATAACCTCACGCCGGTTCGTTTGCGCCGCCTGCTCGAGGAACTCGGCCCCATGTTCGTCAAGATGGGGCAGATTCTGGCCAACCGGTCCGAGATTCTGCCGCAACGCTTTTGCGACGAGCTGCGTCGTCTGCGCTCCGACGTGGAGCCGGTGCCGTACGAGGTCGTACTCAGTTGTCTGGAAGAAGAATACGGCCTGCGCCTGGGGGAGATGTTCGATGCGATCGACCCCAATCCGCTTGGTAGCGCATCGCTCGCGCAGGTGCACCGCGCTCGTCTGGTGACGGGCGAGGACGTGGCCGTTAAGGTGCAGCGCCCCGGTGCGCAGCAGGTTATGGCACAGGACATCGATATCATCCGCTCGGTGGTGCGTATCGTTTCCAAGTTCGTCAACACCGATCAATTCGTTGATCTGCACGGCGTAGTCGAGGAGTTGTGGACCTCGTTTCGCGAGGAGACCAACTTTTTGGCCGAGGCCAAAAACCTCAACGACTTCTACGAGTTCCATAAGAGCGTTCATGGCGTGACGTGCCCTAAATCCTATCTGGACCTGTGCACCGAGCACGTGGTGGTTATGGACTACGTCGACGGCATTTCGATCGCCGATCCCGAACGCTTGGTGGCCGAGGGCTATGACTTGGAAAAGATCGGTGCCGCGATTGTCGAGGACTACTCGACGCAGGTGCTCGATGACGGTTTTTTCCATGCCGACCCGCATGCGGGAAACATCATTCTCAAGGACGGCATCGTCTACTTTATCGACTTGGGCATGGTCGGACGCATGTCGAGTCACGATCGCGGTATCGTCAAGGATATGATTTTCGCCGTGGCCGAGGGTGACGTGCCCAAGCTCAAGGATTCGCTCATGCGCTTCGCCGTAACGCGTGGCGACTCGGCCGAGCTTGACCATTCGGCCTTTTTGTCCGATTTGGACTTTATCGTCGCCGACTTTGCGGGCCTTGACCTGAAGGATCTTGATATCGGCGAGTTTTTGACCTCGTTGTTAAACCTCGCGCGTAAGAATGATGTTGAGCTGCCGAGCGTGGTAACGATGTTCGCGCGCGGCATGGTGACGCTCGAGGGTTTGCTGACCGAGTATATGCCCAACGTCAACATGATCCAGATTATCCAGACGCACATCAAAAACGAGAAGAGCGCCTATGCGCGCGCGCGTGATATGGGACGCGATCTTGCCGCGAGCAGCTATCGCGCGGCAAAAGGCTCGCTTGAGGCAGCCGAGTATCTGGGCTTGGCTTCGCGCATGCTCACGCGCGGCCAGCTTAAGGTGAACACGCAGATCATGAGCAGCGATAAGGCGCTGCGACAGCTAGGTGGGATTATCGACCGCATGTCGATGGCTATCGTTATCGCCGGTCTGTTTATCGGTTCGTCGGTGGTGTACTACGCGCGCATCGAGCCGGTTGTGTTTGGTATCCCAGTCATTGGCTTTATGGGCTACGTGAGCGCGCTGGTGCTGGCGCTTATGCTGGGTCGCAATATCTGGCTCAACAGCCACGGCGGCAAGCACTAGAAGCTGCGACCGTCACCGCATTCTCCTATCGCAAACAATAGCTTTTACCTTGGGCTTCGCCTGCGTGCGAGGCCCTTTTGCGTGATACCATTTTGACGGTAATAATCGATGGCCTAGATGGTGGTGCGGAGACGCACGAATGCGCGGTTTTCCTGCGCGTTTGGGAGAATCGGGGTGCAAGTCCCCGGCTGTACCAGTAACCGTAATTCCTCTTGGCTCGGGATGTTCGCGTCGCAGATCGGACGACGTGCCCGAGTCGTTAAGGTTAAGTCGGATCGCCTCCCGTCTTGCATGCGGCTGCGGCTTTTGCCGCCGGTGTGCATAGGGCTCTGGAGGGAAGGGGGTCCCCGATGGGGGAACTCGAGCGCAACATGCGCGATGACGTGGGGCAGTCTCAAGGCAACGCTCCAAGTACAGACAGTAGGAGACAAATGGATATGTTTGAGGACGAGCGCCAGCGCGTCTCGCATCGCCGTGGCGCGATTGCACGCGGTGTAGCCAAGCGCGGCCTGGTGGCATTCCTGGCCTTCGCGATGGCCTTTGGCACCACGCCGGCTCAGCTGTGGGCCGAGGGCGCCGAGGGCATTGCCGAGGCTGTGGCTCAGGCTGCGACGCCGGGCGAGGACGCAGCGCTTGCGGGCGGTACCGCTGAGCAGAGCGGCGCCGAGGTTTCGGATTCCGAGGGCGCGCCTGCAGCTAGTGCAGCCATAACAGAGGCAGCAACTGGCGACGAAGGCTCGGCGACGGGGGAGAGCCCTGCCACGAGCGAGCAGTCTTCGACGGCATCCGCTGGCCAAGCGGGATCTGCCGCCGCGGCTGCCGTTCAGACAGAGAACCCGACAGAAACCGGCGATGTCGCCAAGAAGCAGGTCGAGGTCTCGTTCTCGATTATCGGCACCGATGCTGACGGCAAGGCTCAGACCTGGGTGGCACCTACGCAGCTCAAGCTCGACGAGGGCGCGACGGCTGCGGATGCCTTCATTAAGCTGCAGGAGAAGACGGGCTTCAAGGCGAAGTACGAACCGAACACGGCATACGGTTTCTACCTCGAAAGCATCACATCCCCGAGTGATGGTCGCACGCTTGCCTACGATCCGACGACTTATGCCTTCTGGCAGCTGTTCGTCGACGGCGCGTCTTCCTCGGTTGGCGCGAGCAGCGTCAAGCTCACCCAGGGGCAGAAGATTGAGTTTGCCTATACGGCTGGTAGCTCGTCCCCTGTCGTTAAGGACCAGGTTGCCGCAAATGTGACCGTCATTGGTCGCGATGCCCAGGGCAAGACTCAGACTTGGGTCGATAATGCGCAGTATGTGGTGACGTCCGGTTCGAGCGCGCTTGATCTTACGAAGGTCGCACTCGAGGCGAACGACATTGACGCCGTTGCTGCGGGCTCCTTCATTCTGAGCCTTAAGTACAACGGTGTTGAGCTGGGTACGCCCCAAGATTATTCGACCTATTGGCAGCTGTTCATCAACGGCAAGTCGAGTGACTATACGGCGGACAATGTCACCATCCATGCCGGCGATACCGTCACGTGGTTCTACGGTGGCTGGGGCGACCAGTTGCCGTCCGATTCTGTCCATGCTTCTGTTCAGGTTCTCGGTAAGGACAAGGACGGCAAGCAGCAGGTTTGGGCTTCGACGGGTCAGACGAGTCTCAAGGCAGGCTCCACTGCCAAGGATCTCCTTGAGCAGGTCGGCCTTACTCTCGATGCTGGCGAATCGTCTTGGGGCTGGTTCCTCAACGGCATTTATTCGCCCTTCGATGGTAAGTCCTATTGTGGCTATGATGCTGCGACCAATAGCTATTGGCGCTTCTACGTAAATGGCAAGTTCGCCGACGTTGGCGCCGGTGCCTACAAGCTCCAGGAGGGTGACGCCGTCACCTTTATGTATGGTGCTGACGCCGATGCCCTCCCCGGTCAGGTGCTTGGATCCGCCGATGTTATCGGTCCCGATGTCAACGGGAACAATACGCGTTGGGGCACGGCAAGCAATGTTTCTCTGCCCGAAGGCTCCACGGCCCAGAACCTTATTGAGGCAGTTCTGAAGGCCAAGGGCGTTGCGTACAACGGCTCCCAGAGTGGTGAGTACTGGTTCCTGAATTCCATTACTTCGCCGTTCGATCACAAGCCGTATGGTTGGGATGCTGCGACCAATAAATATTGGCATCTGTATATCAACGGAGAGTCCTCCTTACTCTGCGCCAATCAGATTACGCTCAAGAGCGGCGATAAGGTCACGCTTGCCTACACCACCGATAATTCGCCCATGCCCGATCCCGACAAGATTGTCGTGGATCCGAGCGCGACGACTCCTGATTGGGATGCCGAGTGGGCCGGCTACGGCAACAGTGGCAACGGTTCGACCGTAACGGATGCCAAGACGCCTGCGCAGGCCGCCGGTCTTAAGTGGGCCTTCGATTGGAAGGCCGAGTCTGGTCAGCAGTATGCCAACTGCAGCGAGCCTGTCATTGCTAACGGCTTTGTGTACATCGCGACCGAGAACGAGCTCATTAAGATCGATTCGTCCACGGGCAAAAAGGTTGCCTCTGCGCCGCTTGCCTCCAAGGTGAGCTATACCTCTCGTCCGATCTATACCAATGGCCTTATCATCGTTCCGCTCAACGGCGGTGCGGTCCAGGCGATTACTGCAGACAAGCTGATCTGCAAGTGGCTGACGCCTGGTTTGACGGACTTGACGCAGAGCTCCTGCACCGTCGTTTCGGACGGCGAGTACGTCTATGTAGGCTCGGTCGATATTTCGTATGACGAGAATTACAACGCGACCTACGGCAACGGCTCCTTTGTGCGCATTAAGATTGCCACGGGCGAAGTTTCTTGGCAGAACATCGACCCTGCCGAGGGCTATTACTGGACTGGTGCGGCTTTGACGGATAAGTATGCCATCGTTCCTACGAGCGCAGGTACGCTTAAGTGCATTGATAAGGCAACGGGTGATGTCGTTTCGACCATGAAGCTCGGCGCCCTTGCGAACGCTGACTGCGTCGCCGATCCGTCCAATGGCTCGACCTTCTATCAGATGACGCACGACGGAAAGCTCCATGTGATTTCGCTTTCGGCGAAGGGCGTGCTGAGTGAACAGAAGACGGTTGATCTGGGCCTTACGAATAATCTGAGCGCCCCTGCGGTGTCTGGTGACAATCTGATTGTCGGCGGACAGACGGCTACTGGCTCTGCTCTGGTTCTCTATAACCTGAAGACGGGTAAGACCACGATGGTCGCTGCTGCCGACGGCAAGGCGCTGCCGGCTGGCCTCAACGGTATTGCTGCTACTCCGCTGGTGAGTGTTCAGGGCGGCAAGACCTATGTGTACTTCACCGTTAACAGCGCGGATAGCAAGGATTACGTCAACTACTCTGCTGGTGGTGGCGTGTATCGCTATACGCTCGGCGATGCAGAGGCGATGCAGATTTATGATGCGGCTGGCCATTACCAGTACTGTGACTCTCCGGTCATTGCCGATGCTTCTGGCAATCTCTACTACATTAATGATTCGGGCACGCTGTTTAAACTTGGAGCTGTCGAGTCTTGGACGGTTGCCTTTAACTCCAACGGCGGGTCTGCTTGCGACACTAAGTTTGTTGCTACGGCCGATGGCAAGCTGGTCAAGCCGGCCGATCCGACGCGCGATGGCTACACTTTCGGCGGTTGGTATACCGATGAGGCTTGCACGCAGGCGTATGACTTTAGCACGCCGGTGACGGCCGATCTGACGCTGTATGCCAAGTGGACCAAGAATGCCGTTAACCCTGGCGGTAATGGCGGCGCTGGTTCGAATGGCGGCGGCGGTTCTGGTACCGGTACTGGTTCCGGCACTGGCGCTGGCACTGGCACGGGTTCCGGCTCCGGCTCGAAGGGCGGCGCTGTCGCCCCGGGTCATAAGCCGACGACCAAGACGACGGTGTCGACCAAGACCGAGACCAAGGACAACAAGTCCGACAAGAAGGACTCCGATAAGTCCGATAAGAAGGACGAGAAGAAGTCTGACAAGAAGTCTGACAAGAAGTCTGACAAGAAGGACAGCAAGTCCGACAAGAAGTCCGACAAGAAGTCCGATTCCAAGTCCGATACGGGTGCTGCTTCCACGACCACTGCTAAGAAGTCCTCTAGTGCTTCCGAGCAGGAGACTGGCACCAACCCGCTCGCCATTGTTGGCGTTGCCGCCGGCGTCATCGGTCTCGCCATCGTCGGCGTGTTCGTGTTCACCAAACGTCGGTAGGTGAGGGCTGTGTCCAATAAATCCAAGGACGCTGACCCCAAGCAACCAGATTCCTCGTTCATTCAGTTCGACGATGCAAAGCAACAGGGCGCCGCTTCGGCGGCGTCCGCCTCTCGTCGCAAGGCGCTCCTTGGCGTTCTTGCTGCCGCGTGCACCATTCTGATCGTCGTCTCGCTGGGCTTCGTCCATCCTTCCGAGAGCGGCGCCTGGTCCATCGACTGGATCGTTCAGACCGTGACGGGGGAGAGCGTCGTCGCCAAGGACACCAAGGGGTTTGGCTCGACTGCGACTTCGGGCGAGGCCAGTTCCAAGGATTCCAAATCTTCGAATGATGCAAAAGACGAGCCCAAGGGTTCGAACGACGCCAAGGACGATTCCGAGTCTTCAAACAAGGAATCGGACAAAAACTCGGATAGCAAGAAGTCCGAGGACCGGGGCGGCAAGAAGTCTGGCGATAAATCCGCTGCCCAAAATACGGGAGCCGGTGATACTTCCAATGCGTCTGGCGGTGCTTCTTCGGGCGGTGGCCAGTCGTCTGATGGAGCCTCGTCCTCTAATGGTGGAAACGCCTCCTCGGGCAGCCAAAGCGGCTCACAGGAGTCCAACTACGTTACGGTGACGGTTTCGGTCACATCGAGCGCTTTGGGCAATCCCGTGTCCTCTGGCGGCACCTTTACCTTTAACGAAGGCGCCACCGTTTACGATGCCCTGTGCGCGCTGGGCCTTTCTGTCAACGCACACGGCTCATCGTACGGCACGTATGTTTCTGCGATTGGTGGTTTGGCCGAGAAACAGTACGGCGGCACGAGCGGCTGGATGTACTCCGTCAACGGCACAACGCCCATGACGGCCTGCAGTAACTATGTTCTCTCAAACGGCGACAACGTAGTCTGGTATTACGTTACAGGCTAGAGGCCTCGACATAGTGCGCCAAACGGGCGGTTCGGACCAACATCCGAGCCGCCCATTTTTTACGCGAATGGGACTGGGTCGCCGGGTCTCTTGGCAAACAAAAAACCGGTTGGAACGGGAATTCCAACCGGTTATACATTCAAGCAAATAGTGAATCGACTACGACCGTGGGCCCTCGAGGAAGAAGCGGCGGCTGAAGTAGTTGTACCAGGTGACGAGGAACGTGGCGATGGCCTTCATGGCCTGGTAGCCGATGCTCAAAAACGTGACGCCCACAAACATGTACAGGTCGTTGAGGCCCAGGCCGATCACCGACAGGATGGTGAAGATCGTGAACTCGCGCTTGCGGCTCATGCCTTCGCGGTGGTCGAACACGTACTTCATGCTGAGCCAGTAGTTGACCACGACGGACGTGATAAACGAAACCGTGGTGCTCATCAGAAAGTCGAGATGGAACAGCTCGACGAGCGCAATGAGCATGCCCCAGTCGATGCCAAAGGAGATAAGACCCACGACGGCAAACTTGAGGAACTGCTTGGTATGAGGTTGTGCCAGTGCCTTGCGCACGTAATCACATCCAATGCGTTGATGAATCGAGCAGAGGATACTTTAGAGCTTTTGCAAGGGAAACGTAAGGTCTTTGCCAAGAACTATATGAACTCGCCAAATTTTCAAGAGCTAATCCTCAAACGTTGAAAATTTGCCCGTAAACGAGCGGCACCCACGGACGATACTGCGCTGAGTGCACGTCGTCCGTGGGTGCCGTAATGCTGCAGGGGTTTCGAGCTACTTGGTCTCGTCGCCCTCCAGGAAGATTTTTCGGGTCACAAAGTTGTAGACCATGACAAGCGCGGTGGCGCAGATCTTGGCGATATTGGCCTCGAGTCCCAGGCCGGCGTTGAGCGCCAGCACGATGCCGTCGTTGAGCACCAAACCGATCACGGACAGCACGACAAAGATGATGAACTCGCGGCGGCGGCTCATGCCTTCCTTGTGCGCAAACACGTACTTCATGCTTGCGAGGTAGTTAAAGATGAGTGAGATGATAAAGCCGCTGGTGTTGGCGATTAGGATGTTGAGGCCCAGACCGTAGTGGAGCAGATTCATAATGCCAAAGTCGATAACCGTGGCAATGACACCGACGACGCCAAATTTCATGATCTGCGCAAGGAGCTTTTGCATGGTACCTGCCTTAGGGTGGCGCGGGGACGCCGTGGGGATGACAAACTCAGCAAGTTTAGCCAATCCCCGCGGGTGGGGCTAGACGCGCTCTTCGATAGCACCGTTTCTATATGCATCGAGCAGCTGACGCAGGTCTTGGATTTGGCTGCGGATCTTGGCGCCAGTATCGGTGTCGCTCACCATGCGGCGACGGTCCGCTTGGTCAAAACGGTTGGTCTCGCTTTCGATGTCCACGTTGCGCGTGAGTGCCTCGGCAACCGTCGTAAAGGCCCGGTGCGACTTGAGGCGGCAGCCGCGCGAGCTCGAGATGAGCGTATAGCCGGCGATGCCCGTCTTGGGATGGTAAGCGCGGCAGAAGCCGCCATCGATGACCAGCAGCTTGCCCTCGGCGCGGATGGGCTGCTCGCCCTTGGTGGTTTTAACGGGCGTGTGGCCGTTGATGATGTGGCCGGTCGGCGAGCATGCCATGGGCGCGACGCCAAACTCGCGCATGATATCATCGCAGACCGAGGGCGACTTGGTAAGCGTAAAGTACGGGTCCATCGGCTCGACCCAGGTGCTCTTATCGGCGATATAGGCGCGCTCAAAGGTACGCACCAGGCGTCCGCTGGCGGGTGAATTGAAGCCAATCCACAGGTACCACATCCAGTCGAGGGCATCGCGGTCGCCCACGCGCCACGCGCGGCGGGCGATGTGGTCGCAAAAATCGAGATAATCGCGGCCAGCGTGCCAGGTGCCCAGGCAGTTCATGCTACTAAAGGTGCCGTCTTCGTTGAGCGGAACGCAGCCGTGGAAGAGCAGGTTGCCGTTGGCGACCTTGTACATCGAGCCGTGGGTGTAGAGGAAATCGATATGGCGATGCAGGTGATCGGCGGTTACAAACTCGGACACGAGCTTGTCGATGATGTGCTGCTCCTGAGACGTGAGCGTGTAGGGGTCCGCCGGGTCGACGGTGGGGAAGTCGTTGGTCGTGAGCGGCCACACGCTGCCGTCGGCGAGCGTGACCGTGCCGGTGTCGTGGTCGATCTTGTCGAGTAACAGGCGGTCGGTCATATCGAACTCGGGGTGGCGCTGGATAATCTGGCCCTCGAGCTTAAAGAGCAGCACGTTGATGGCCTTGATCAGCGGGGTGATGGACTCACCGGCGGTGTAGGTGGCATCGGCAAAGGCGACAAGCTCACGCAGCGAGATGCCGTAGTCGTTCTCCAGGATCTCGTAGTTGTCGTAGCGTAGGTTGTTGCGCAACACCGTGGCGATGCAGGCGGGCTCACCGGCCGCAGCGCCCATCCACAGCAGGTCGTGGTTGCCCCACTGGATGTCGAGTGAATGGTAGGTGAGCAGACGGTCCATAATTTTGACCGCGCCGCCGCCGCGGTCGAAGATGTCGCCCACCAGGTGCAGGTGGTCGACGGCCAGGCGCTTGATGAGCGAGGCGAGCGACTCGATAAAGTCGTCGGCGCTGGCGGTCTCTAGGATGGACTCCACGATGCGCTCGTGATAGCGCACGCGATAGTTGTTCTCGTCCGGGTGCGTGTGCAACAACTCGTCGATGATGTAGGCGTAGTCGCGCGGGATGGCCTTACGCACCTTGGAGCGCGTGTAGCGGCTTGAAAGTGAGCGAGCGACCATGATGAGCTGGTCAAGCATCGTCTTGTACCAGGTTGGCGAGTCCTCGCGCCGGCTGCGGACCAGGTCGATCTTCTCGCGCGGGTAGTAGATGAGCGTACACAGCTCGCCCTTTTCGTCAAAGGAGAGCGTGTCGCCAAAGATCTCGTCGACATGCTCGCGCACGACGCCCGAGCAGTTGTTGAGGATGTGCATAAAGGCTTCGTACTCGCCATGCACGTCGCTCATAAAATGCTCGGTGCCTTTGGGTAGGTTGAGGATTGCCGAGAGATTGATGATCTCGGTAAACGCGGATTGCTCGGTGGGAAACTGTCTCGACAGCAGGCGCAGATACTTAAAGTCTTGCGGATTGCGATCGAATGCGACCATGAAACACCTTCCGATGGGGCTGGTAAAACTGATAAACAGCGTCAAACGTTTATCAGTATGCGCCGCTTTTGTTTCGATTTTGCGCCAGCGGCTGAATTGTCGGCTGAACGGTTTGGTAAATCGATTTAGTTGAGGTAGATATGGCGGTTTGGTGGAGACGACAGAGGGTGTTTTTTCAGATATTTATGCGTGGGGCCGGTGGAGACGATGGTGGTAAAGATGTTCACTATTTTTGGTTCGATTTGGTAAATAGTGGACATATGTACCGCATGTAGGCTCACTGTGCGATAATTTGCGCAGCAATGAGTAAGGAGCCTCATATGAGTGATTTTGTCCTGACCTGTGAATCCGCCGCCGACCGAACCCGTGAGTTCTTTGAATCGCGCAATATTCCCGTCGCGTATTTTCATTACGAGATCGACGATGTTGTCTATACGGACGATCTGTATCAGTCGATTACGCCGGACGAGTTTTTTGCCCAGATTGCCGCGGGCGCCATGCCCAAGACGTCTCAGGTGAGCGTGGGCGAGTACGAGGAGTTTTGGGAGCCGTTTGTTGCCGAGGGTAAAGACGTGCTGCACCTGACGTTGTCGTCGGGTATTTCGGGCACGTATGGATCGGCCTGCGTCGCGGCGCAGATGCTCGCGGATCGCTATCCCCAGGGCGGCAAGGTGCGCGTCATCGATTCGCTGGGGGCGTCTTCGGGCTTTGGTCTGTTGCTGGAATATGCCGCCGACGTGCGCGATAGCGGGGCTTCACTCGACGAGACGGCTGCCTGGATCGAGGAGCACAAGCTCAACCTGCACCACTGGTTCTTCTCGACCGATCTGTCGAGCTACCTGCGCGGCGGTCGCATTTCGGCCGCGAGCGCGATCATCGGCACGGCGCTTAAGATTTGCCCGCTTATGACGGTCGATTGCGAAGGTAAGCTGTCGCCACGTGAGAAGATTCGCACTAAGAAGCGCGTGATTTCCGAGATGGCTAAGACCATGATGGCACACGTACAGGACGGTCCGGATTATTCGGGTAAGTGCATCATGTCGCACTCGGCGTGCCGCGAGGATGCCGAGGCGGTCGCGGCGCTGATTGAGGAACAGGTTCCGCAGCTTAAAGGCAAGATTGAGATCAATGACATCGGTACTCTGATTGGCTCGCATACCGGACCTGGTACGGTGGCGCTCTTCTTTATGGGCGACAAGCGCGTGGATTAACGTTCGTGGGCTGGCTGACAGTTTTAACCGCTGCGCCTGTCCCTCCTGACATTCGATAACAGAAAGGGCCCGTTCCGTTGTTTGTGGAGCGGGCCTTGCTGTTGCGGCTAGCGTTTCTTTCCGCGGAAGAAGAAGCCGTGCAGTGACGGCTTGAGGCCGCGATTGGCGCGATGCTCCTCGACGCGCTCGTGGATCGAAGCGACGCGCTCGATGACTTCGTCGGGAATCGGCACGTCGGGATTCATGTTCTCGACCTGGCTGACTTCGGCGGCGGCGACCTGGTCGATAATGGGCACATCGTCGCGCGAGATGACAGGTGTGGCGTCTTCCTTCATCTTGCGATAACGCTGCATCATGTCGGCCTGTAGCTGCTGGGCCGAAGGCGGCGTCCAGATGATGGCGTTGGCGCCGGCGGCGATGGTTTCGCGGATGCTCTCGGGCGTCTTGCCGCCCGGCGCGATAAGCGGCAGGTTGGGATAGTGCTCGCGCAGCTCGCGTAGGACCTGGGGCGTGTTCTTGCCGGAGGCGATGTTGAGAATCTTGGCTCCGGCGCGCACTTTGGCGTGGGCATCGTCGTCGCAGCGAACGACCGTGGCGATGACGGGGATGTCGGCGATGTTGGTGATGTGCTCGACCATCTCGGCAGTAGCGGGGGAGTTGACCACGCAGCCCGCCGCGCCCTGCATCTCGGAGACGGCTGCCATCTGCACGGAGCGCTTACCGGTCGTAGTTCCGCCGCCTACGCCTACAAAGACCGGGCACTCGGCGACGGTCAGCAGCGCTTGCGTAATGGCGGGCTGCGGCGTGAAAGGGTAGACCGCAAAGACGGCATCGGCGTTGGAGTTGCGGATAACCGCGACGTCGGTGGTGTAAATGAGCGACTTGATGCGTCGGCCGAAGAGCGTAAAGCCGCTGGCCTCCTCGATCTCGTCGGGCATGCGAAGGGCCGCCTTGCGCAAACGTCCGTCGATGGGCAGTGGCTCCATGGGGAGCAGTCCGTTGGGGGTCACGGCTACCTGGGGCTCGGTGAACTCGTCTGCGAGCTCGACCTCGGAGAAATCGACCGAGGCGACGATGTCCTCGTGAACCTCGGCGGGCACATCGATGGGAGCTTGGTCGTTTGCCGCGGCAGGCGTGTCGAAGGAGCTGGTGCCGACGAAGGCGTCGACGCGCTCATTTAGATCGTTGAGGGTATCCATGGAGGCTCGATTCTATGTGATAACGGCCGGCGCTGTGCAGCCGGAATTGCGAATGCTAAATCGTTTGACGAGTTGATTTTTCCCCGCCGCGCCATCCGTTAGACCGAAGGGCCGGCGAACGTGAAGGAGCTGTGGTGGCGGGTATCGAGGTGCTATCTTGAAAGTCCCGTTTAAAAGAGAGGTGACGCGGTATGGAATTGACAGCAATGTTTGGCTCGATCGGCCTGTGTGTGGCCGCAATCGTTGCCGCCGCGGTCATCTACTTTGTGGTCACGGCCATTAAGGGCAAAAGGGCCGAACGCAAGGAGCGCGCGATGCTTAAACAGCATCGCGACCAGCAGGGCAAACGCGCACAGAGATAGCTTGTTGAGTTTTGGATCCGTGCGCTAGCTGCGTTTTCGGATCAGGGCAATGTAGAAGCCCTCAAAGTCGCGGCTAGGCGGAATGGTGAGCGTGCCGGGCAGGCCGTTGGCGATGGCCGAGACATGGCCGGCAGCGATGGCCTCAGTGAGGGCGTTGCTCTCGACGCGTGGCTCTTCGCCAGCTTCCTGGGCACGGTGCGCTTCGCTTTCGCTCGGCGTGCCGTCGAGGGGGATGAGCTCGCAGTCCATGTGCTTGTCGAGGGCCTCTTGCAGGGCGTCCTCGTTTTCCTGCGGCAAGATCGAACAAGTGGAATAGACGAGCGTGCCGCCCGGTTTGAGGGCACCCATGGCGCGGTCCAGAAGCGCGCGCTGCGAGCGTGCGCACTTGCAAAGCAGCTGCTCCGTGAGCCCGTGCAGGCTTTTCTCGTTGCCGCTGATGACGGTGCCCGTGCCGGTGCAGGGGGCGTCGAGCAGGATGCGGTCGAAGCGGAAGAACTCGTCGAGCTCGCGTGCGTCGATGCGCATGACGGGCACGTTTTTGGCACCCTGGCGATGGAGATTTGACTCGAGCTTTTCGGCGCGGGGAATGCTCATCTCGCAGGCTGTGAGGTGCGCCTGGCCCTGGGTGAGGGCGGCAATCTGCGTCGTCTTGCCGCCAGGGGCTGCGCACATGTCCAGGATGTCCTCGCCTGCCTGGGCGCCCAGGACCAACGGCGGCATCATGGACGACAGGCTCTGTAGGTAGATCTTGCCGTCGCGGTAGATGTCGAGATCCCACAGATCGGAAACCTGGGCCTCGGGCAGGATAAAGGCGTCTGGGTACCAGGCGACGGGGTAGTGGGCGATGCCGGCGGCATCGAGCGCCGCAGCGATGTCCTCGGCGGTTGCCTTGAGCGTGTTGGCGCGCAGCGTGACCGGGCGTGTGACCGCGGCGCCAAAGCCCTCGATCATGAGCTCGGCATCGGCGGGGGCATAGGCGCCGGCGACCGTGTCGACCATAAAGCGCGGCAGGTCGGCGGCGCAGGGAAGGGCGGCAAGCTGGTCGGAAAGTTCGGTAGCAGCAAACTGCCTGAGCTTGAGCTCGGGCTTAACCTGCTTTTTCTGCTTACGACGACGCGGCTTGGACATCCGTCTTTCCTTCCCATTCCATTACATGTCGAGTGTTTTAGTACTGGCTCTCGTGCTTGCTAAAGAAGTCGAAGCGCGGGGGCAGCGGCTTCACGCGGTGCTCACCGGGCTTCTCGCCCAAGCTCTCCACAAACTCGTCCGTGGAGGCAAAGATGTTGTCCCAGCTAAAGAAGGCGACCGGGTCAACGTCGAAGTACTCACAGATGAGCTCGCAGCCGGCCGGGACGATACCGTGCATCAGGACGGTCGCCACGCGCAGCTCGGTAAAAGCGTCGACGAGGGCCTGTGTCATTGCGGCGTTTGCCGGCTCACCCTCGAGCTTGTTGGCGGCCTTGGAGGCGTCGCTCCAGCGCTTGTTGGCGGCACGCAGGTAGTCGTCGCACACGGCGAGCGCGCGGTGCGTCTCGAACTTGTACATGGCCTGCTCAAAGGCGAGAGCTGCCTGCTCGGCGGCTTCGACCACGGTGGCGGAGGCGGCACCGGCGGGGATGCAGCCGTTGCGATAGGGGCTCTCGTCGCCCTCTTTGACGGCGACGCCGTAGAAGCAGCTGCGGGCCAGGCGGTTGAACACGCCGGTCAGCAGCGCGCTCTCCTTAAGGGCCGGGTCGATAACGCGCTTGTCGTCGCAGGCGCGCACCTCGTTGCCGTCCTTGTCCTTGCCGGTCACGCGCGTGTCGTATGCCTTGGGACTAAAGCTTACCGGCTTCTCGGATAGGCCGAGCGACAGCCAATGCGCACGCATCTGCTCGCAGGTGTAGTGGTTGAGCAGGTCGTCTGCCGGCGGGGGAGGCGTCTGCGAGGACGAGCTGGCCTTTTTGCCCATGTAGAGCAGGTGGTAGCAGGCGCTGACGGTGCTCTGCGTAAGGTCCCAACCCAGGGCCTCCCACATGGCGGTCTGCGCGATGCAGTAGAAGTAGATGTTGTCCTGACCGATAAACTGGTAGATCTGTGCGTCGTCCGAGCACCACCAGTCGCGCCAGTCGAGCGAGCTGTGCTGGTAGGTGGGCGCGGGCACCTGCGTGGAGTCGGCAGCGGGCTCGCCCATGAGGGCGGCATCCTGGGCGGCGACGCCCTCGGTCACGCCGGCGGCCTTGGCATCGCGCGCGAGCACGGTACGCGTATAGCTGATGGGCGCCCACAGGCTCTCGGGCCAGCACCAGCAGGTGACGTCGGAGACGCCATCGACCTCGGGCACCGGAACGCCCCAGTCGATGTTGCCGGTGATGCGGAAGGGCACGAGCGCCTTGCCGCTGCGGAAGCGCACACCACCGTTGGCGAGCACTGCGTGGGCATCGTCGCGCTCCTTCCAGCTGGGGAAGGTGACGGTAAAGCTGCTCTTGTTGCCCTCGGGCTCCAGCACGGTGTGCTCAGGAAGCTGATCCTCGACGGCATCGAAGGCCTCGCGGAACTTGTTCTGGATGTATAGCTGGGCCGGCAGCAGCCACTCCTCCATAGTCTTGGAGACCACGGAGCGAACCTGCGGGTTCTGGGCGAGCTTGGCGGTATAGGTCTTCATAAAGTCGAGGTAGGCCGGCAGGTCGAAGTAGAGGTTGTCTACCGGGCGCAGCTCGGGCACCTCGCCGGTGAGCTGGCTCTTGGGCGCGATGAGCTCCTCGGGCTCAAACTGGTGACCCAGGTCGCACTCGTCGGCATAAGCCTTCTCGGACTTGCAGCCCTGGATGGGGCAGCGGCCGATCACCTGGCGGCCGTTGAGGAACGTGCCGGCCTTGGCATCGTAGAACTGCAGCGTGGAGCGCTTGGAGATGGTGCCCTGCTCGTGCAGGCGCTTGATAATCTCGGCGGTTACCTCGTTGTGAATCTGCGCAGCCGGCTCAAGGCCCGAGCCGCCGTAGATGTCGCAGCTGATGTTGTAGTTGTTGAGGGTCGCGGCCTGGCGGGAGTGATTGGACTCGACATACTCGCTAATGGACTTGTCGTAGTCCTCGTTCTCCTTGAGCTTGCGGTAGCTTTCCATGATGGGCGAGCCATAGCAGTCGGTGCCCGAGGTGAAGATGACGTTCTCGCGGCCCAGGCGGTCGCGCAGGAAGCGGGCGAAGAAGTCGGCAGGGACAAAGACGCCGCCAACGTGGCCAAAGTGAAGACCCTTGTTGCCGTAGGGCTCGCCGGCGGTAACGATGGCGCGGCGAGGCCAGCTGGGACGGTCGTTCATGGAGTATTTGGATGCCATGGGACTCCTTCGCATATGGTGAGGGCGCGGCCGGGCGCGGGGCTCGGCGGCGCGGTGGTCAATTCGTGCATATCGTTCGACATTATCGCACATGCGGGCGGGTGCGTGGCAGGGGCGCTATCCTAAGATGCTATGAATGAGATTTCCAACATACATGCGTTTGAGGACGAGGATTTTCTGCACGCCTGCTTTGTGTGGGGGATGGCCGTGCTTGGCGCATTTGCCGTGTGCCTGGTGCCGGTGTTTATGCTGCTGGGCGGGCCTGCGGACCTGGATGCGGCTGACGCGGGCGGCTGGATGGCCGTCTTGGGATGGATAGTCGGCTTGGCTGCGGTTTCGGCGGCGTCATTTGCCGTGCACGAGCTGGTGCACGGTGTGTTTTTTAAGCTGCTGGCGCCTCTGGGCGCGAAGGTGACCTTTGGGGCGAATCGCGAGACGGCGATGATCTATGCCTGCGCCGAAGGCGTTGTGTATTCGCGCCGGCGGTACATGGCGGTTTGCCTGGCGCCGACGGTTGTTGTGACGACGGCGTTTGCCCTGGGGTTTGCGCTTTCGGGCTATCCGCTGCTGTGCTACTTGGCTGCCGGCTTGCATTTGTCGGGTTGCGTGGGCGACTGGTATTACGTGCGGACCATTTTGCGCGACCGCCGCATTGTCGCCTGCGAGGACACGTCCTTCGGCGTGCGCTTTTTCGGGTGAGGAGATGTCGATGAAACCGTTGTTGTTGCACGCCTGCTGTGCGCCGTGCTCTCTTGAGCCGGTCCGCCTGCTGCGCGAGGAAGGGTTTGAGCCCACAATCTGCTGGACAAACCCCAATATTCAGCCGCACGATGAATGGCAGCGGCGTTTGGACGAGCTGCGCCGGTGGTGTGCCGATGGCGACATCGAGCTCATCGAGGCGGGGGAGGACCGCGATCGCTGGGAGACCGGTGTGGCCCCGCTGGGTGCCGATCGGCCCCGTCGCTGTCGCGCGTGCTATGCCTTGCGCTTGGCCGAGGCATGCCGCGTGGCCCAGGAGCGCGGGTTTGAGTTTGTGGGCACGACGCTCGCCGTCTCGCCGTATCAGCTGTTCGATACCTGTAATGACGTGCTTGAGCGCTTGGCGGCGGCACATGGGCTCGTCCCGGTCATTCGTGATTTTCGCCCGTATTACCCCGAGGCCACGCGCCGTTCGCGCGAGCTGGGCATGTACCGGCAGAATTACTGCGGCTGCCGATTCTCGGCCGTCGAGGCGGCCATGGACCGCGCCCGCATCCGCGACGAGCGCAAAGCCGCCAAAAAGTAGTTCACTTGGGATGTCAGCCTGCTAGGATGTAGAGCGGACTTTAGCTATATAAGGAGTATCCGACGTGTCTATGCGTACCGATGATTTTGACTACAACCTTCCTGAGGAACTGATTGCCCAGGCGCCTGCCGAGCCGCGCGACTCCTGCCGCCTTCTGGTGGTGGATCGCAAGGGCTCCCAGACGGGAACGCCGCTGGAGCACGGCGGTACCGTCGAGCACCGCATCTTCCGTGACATCATCGACTATATCGAGCCGGGCGACGTGCTCGTCATCAACCAGACGCGCGTGATGCCGGCCCGCCTGATCGGCCGCAAGGCCGGCTCGGGCGGTGTGGTCGAGACGCTGCTGCTCAAGCGCCGCGAGGACGTGGATCCGCTCGGCCATGTTTGGGAGTGCCTGGTCAAGCCGGGCAAGCGTCTGAAGCCCGGCGCTCAGATTGAGTATCGCGCCGGCGGCGCACATGCACCCGAGGGGGCTCCCGTAGTGCTGACGGCCGAGGTCATCGACTTTGTCACCGATAGCCGCGGCGGCCGCCTGGTGCGTTTTGAGCCGGCTGGTTGCAATGCCGCCGGCGAGCCACGCACGCTCGACGAGGCCATCCATGCTGCCGGCCACGTGCCGCTGCCGCCCTACATTACCGATTACGAGGGTGATCCCGAGAAATATCAGACCGTCTACGCCATGAAGGAGGAGCACTCGGCTGCCGCTCCTACGGCGGGTCTGCATTTTACTCCTGAGCTCATGGCCGCTATCGAGGCCAAGGGTGCCAAGTTTGCCGCCGTCGAGCTCGAGGTGGGCATCGATACCTTCCGCTTGGTGGAGGAGGACGACCCTACGCAGCACGTCATGCACACCGAGCGCTACCACGTGTCACAGGAGGTTGTCGACGCCGTGCATAAGGCCAAGGCCGAGGGCCATCGTGTGATCGCCGTCGGCACTACCGCGGTGCGCTCGCTCGAGAGCGCGTTTGACACGGACGCGCCGGTGTCCGATCCGGCCGTGACGGCGCGCTATTTTGAAGGCCGCGAGGACGGGGCCGATACGCTTGGCCGCGGTGACATCGTGGTGCGCGAGAACGCCACGACGCAGCTTTACCTCATGCCCGGCTCGACCTATCACGTGGTCGATGCGCTGATCACGAACTTCCATGTGCCGCGCTCCACGCTCATGATGCTCGTAAGCGCGCTTGCCACCCGCGACCAGATCATGGATGCCTACGCCGCTGCCATCGAAGAACGTTATCGCTTCTTCAGCTTTGGCGACGCGATGCTCATTCAGTAGGTTACGGCGTTTTCCAAACGCCGTAACCGGCCGACGCTGCAAACGCCCCTAAGCGGCAATCTGACGTTCAATCGTCG
>CALDBJ010000066.1 GCA_937937835.1 uncultured Collinsella sp. | reverse complement strand
AATCGACGAGGACTTCCTCGAGCTACAACCATGGGGTGGATTAGCAACCATGCAGCCGAATGGGCAATTCGAATGGCGGCAGTTCTTGCACTGATCAATACAGCAGCGCTCATTTATTTTGGCGGCTGGCCCTTTGCTCTTGTTGGTGTAGCCTCCCTAACCGCAGCCTATTGTTATATGGGAGGTCCGAAGCCAATTGCCTATACCCCATTTGGAGAGGTTTTGGTTCTTCTCTTTTTTGGCCTTACTGCTGTCTGCGGTACGTACTATCTACAAACATCAGAACTGACAATCAACTGCATCCTGCTTGGCGCTGCATTAGGCACTATCGCGTCTGGCGTGCTGGCCGTCAATAATTTTCGAGATAGAGAGCATGACGAAAGCATAGGTCGTCGTACGCTGGCGGTCCTAATTGGAGAGAAGAGTTTTCTGAGGCTCTTTGATGCTTTACTTCTTATCCCATATGCACTTGTCGCACTGATGGTTGTCACCGATATCAGCCGTTGGCCCTATTTTCTGGTTATTCTGAGCTTGCCGCTTGCAATGCGCGTATCTCAACAAATCCGCCGCAGCCAACATGAAGCTCTTAATGAAGTAATGTTTGGCTGCGTTCAGCTTGAAGCGCGCTTTGCTCTACTCTTTGCAATCGGCGCCTCTACACAGGCTGTACTAATGAGCCTCACGCTATCTAATATGCTCAATTAAGTTTCTGGCTATTCCTATCGAACTGTAAACTAAAAGAAGCACCCGCTATCCTTTTACGTCTTCAAGCGGGCACTTCATTTTCAAACTCAAACGTTCTACTTATTCATCTGAAGGTTTTGCTTGCTGCAAATCCTTCATACGGTGATCAATCTCTTCTCGAGTAGCAATTGAGAAACAAGTTACTACTTTCTGCACTCCCGAAACTTTAGCCGCAGTTTGCGCTGCAGTCTGAGCTTCTTCACGCGTCACTACCCCCATCAGATAGACGATTCCGCGTTCTACAGCAACTTTCATTTGATTGAGCGAAATAGTACTGTTACCAATAATTGAGGTACGAACCTTAGTAGCAAGCACCGTATCGGACAGCCGAGTCGAAACGGATGAAGGATCCATAACTGCAATCTCGTTGATAACACCCTGAACGTCAAGGCTTTTCACCGCGATTTCTTCAGCCTTTCTGCGATCTTCAAGGGAGGTAGCTTCACCGGAAAGAAGAACTCGTCCTTCATAAGCTGTGACATTGATGTGATAGGGCTTGTTTTTTAACGCCTGAGATACATCATACGCAATACGTTTTTCAACGACCTCGTCACTCACAATGGTTCCTGTCGTGCGACGATCAGTCATAACGGTAGTAGTAGTCACGGCAGCTCCCCCAATTACTAAAGGAGCAATGCAACCGCTCACCAGGAGCGTTGCTGCGGACAGCACTGTCGCAACTACAGTACAACGAAAGATAGTAAGAGAATTCATGAAGTGCCCTGAAAAAAAGAATGTTCTCTGAGTCTAGTCGCCTAACAAGTGACAAGTCATAGCTCACTATGAAGTTCCAGATCTCTTACAGGCATTTTTATGGGGAAACCGGGTTCGGTTGCTGCAACCGTTCGTAAAACTGGTTCGACACGATTCCAAAAAGCGGCAAATCGCGGTCGAGATAACAGAATTTTGTGCGACCGCCAACGTACGGTATCCTCTTGTAACCACCGCTGGAGAACTCCACGTATCTTCGCTCGATTGGCAGAAAGAAGAACCTTAGCTACATGCATTGATGGGAGCACAGGTAACGGTACCCATTCCACTGATGGATCTCGGAAACGCTCAAGAAACTCTGAATCCGTCGAAAGAGAGGAAGCGATCATTAATACCCAAAGTCGTTCTTCTAACGAAGTTGCATGGGTTACCAGCATACCCAGGCGATCGCTGAGAGCACAAATCGCAGAATAATAGCTGAGCTCACGCTGCCAAAGTGGATTTTGATCGCAGATGCGAAGTAATAAGTCAGCATTCACAACATGCACATCAACGGATGTCATGCACCAATGCCGACGCACCATTCGATCTTGTACATAAAGTGTTTCACAACTTCCGCAAAGAGCCCTCGGTCCACTAAGCGATACAAGGAGCGGGTCCGCGTGTAGTGGATCCATTAATGCACGGGCGACGATTCCGCGCCGAACAAGCATTAATGGTCGGAAAAAACCTGGAGACTCATAGAGAACCTCACCTCGCGTGTAATGCATCTCATGCCCCAAATTATTGAGCACTCCGATCATTGGGCGTGAGAGTCGAGGAGCAAACCAAGGGAGAAGAGAGGAAGCAGCAGGCATAAATAATGACAGCTTTTTTGCTGTCGTATATGTGGATAAAATATGTTGTTAACTTTTTTGTTTTATGAAGGAAATGTGGATAACTAGCGCTTGCCCACAACTACATGAAAAGTTGCTCAACATCTATCCCTCGTTTTCCACAGAAGATTCAGAAGGCTGTCCACAAATAAATACATGCTTGATCTAATTGAAAAGTATAGCAAAGAACAAGTTATCCACAGAAGGTGCAGTTCCCTACTACAAACAACTACTTATTAAATATAAAGAATAAGAAAAGATAGGGAAGAATCTTGATGATAAGGACCTATCACTAAAAGTATCTTAAATATTTATATATGCAATACATAAATACTAGAATGAAAATCGATAAGTCGTGGATTATTTGTGTGTAAGCTGTGTATTTTACTGGTGTTTGTTGTGGGTTATTAGTGCTAACTATTTAATTTCATTGATATTTTCGTTATGTATGCCAAACGGTACCAAGACACTAGGGATCTTTGTATGAGTGCTCTCAAGATTGCGTGCTTGGTCGTCAAAAAAGATATGCGGTCTTATAGCTTCAAGAATTGGTGTCTTATCCAACCCATCGAGAAGAAAGAGCTCCGCCGCACTCATACCAAAAGTTTTGAGAGTTGTAATCAATCGTTCTTCACTCTGAGCTCCACGTGAAGTGACGATAGAAATGCGAATAGCGGGTTTGAAGTAAGGATCGGATTTGCCGCGTCGCTGTGAATCAAGCCTTTGAAATTTAGACAACTTAGCGAAAAGATCCATAAGAGGTCCAGGTGCATGAGGGGTTTGAGCTTTTTCGAGTTCAAGTTTTTGGAAGGCCTTGAGCCCCTCTTTTTGATATTCACGCTCAGCCTCGTCGTCGGCAAGCACACCGTCAAAGTCAAATGCGATGCGAAGCGTCTTGTCATCTTCATCAGCATCCAGCATTTGACCAGGAAGAACAAGTCCTCCAGGGAGGCCAGCTTCAATGGCATGTGTCACGTTCTGGGCATTGGCAGACAGAAATAACGACACCTTAAAGGCCGAGATGTAAGGCAGTGTAGATTGGCCTGAAGTAAACGCTCCAGCATCAATTGGAAGGTTGTAATGCCGACATGAGTTAAAAAAGCGCCTTGCAGTCACAGGGGAGTTGCGGGAAAGCGCTACAACGCGAAATGGTTCTAGATCTGGGAAAAAGGCATTCAATCCTATGAGACGTTTTACGAAAGGAAATGCGACACCAGGCTGCAATGGATCGTCACAGTGCTCAACTTGGTAATCTTTGAAGGCTTCATAGCCTTCTTTTTCAAAAAGTTGATGCTCTTTCTCCAAATCGAACAATGCTCGGGATGAAACAGCTACGACGAGTTGATCGGCAGTAATTGACATGGTGGGATCCTATCGTTCACAGAAGAAAAAAGCGCTGGGGGGACTTAACTCCCTAGCGCTTTGAAGATTATGCGTCGATGTTGCCAAAGAGCGCATTACTTTCGATAAAGGCTCGACGAGGTTCAACTACATCGCCCATCAACATCGAGAATATTGCGTCAGCATTAGCAGCATCCTCGATTCGAACTCGTAGCATGCGCCGCACTGCCGGATCCATCGTTGTATCTCGTAGCTGCTCAGGTGTCATCTCGCCCAGCCCTTTGTAACGTTGCCGGATGAGCCCCTTCTCTGCTTGGCGCATTAGCCAGCCAACTGCTTCTGCAAAATTTTTAACAGGCTCTCTTTCTCCGCCTCGTTCAATTTCAGCTCCTTCTTGAATCACTCCCTGAAGCATCAAGGAACTTTCGCGGAGTTTTTGATAGTCGGCAGAGAGAAGAAATTCCGGCAGAAGCGTTGTTGTTTTAATGTTCCCATGGCGAGTGCGATGAATTTTTAGAACATGTTTTTCTTCATCTTCATTCCAATAAGCTTCAATTTTGACATTCGGGTCCCGCATCTCTTTTTCAAGACGCTCGGCGCTTTGTTGAGCTGCAAATGTGTTTTCGAGAGAAAGTTCTACACCAGCAGCGATAGCAAGAAGAACCGCCCGGTCAATAGCTCCGCCGAGACGAGATATGACTGCATTGGCTTGCAAGTATTCCCCAACCAGCGTCTCGAGTGCCGTGCCGCGAATGGGTTCCTTTGCATTTGTGCTTGGATACAGAGCCGCACCAGAGAGAGCTAAGTCCTTAAGATAAGCGTTCATCTCAGCTTCATCTTTCAGGAAACGTCCTTTATCTTTGCTGTTTTTCTGTACTTTGTAGAGCGGGGGCTGAGCAATATAGACGTAGCCGTTTTCAATTAGCTCAGGCATTTGGCGGAAAAACAGTGTGAGGAGCAACGTGCGGATATGAGCTCCGTCAACGTCCGCATCAGTCATGATGATGATGCGGTGATAACGGAGTTTTTCAATATCGAACAGTTTGCCGATGTTGGTACCAAGAGCAAGCGTAAGCATGCGAATCTGCTCGGAATCCAGAAGTTTATCCTGAGCAGCTTTTTCCACATTAAGAACTTTACCGCGCAAAGGCAAAATTGCCTGATATTGTGAGTTACGCCCTTGCTTAGCAGAGCCGCCGGCTGAGTCCCCTTCTACCAGGAAAAGCTCGGAGTATGCAGGATTCTTTTCGCGACAGTCAGCGAGTTTGCCGGGAAGTCCGCCACCCATACCTGTTTTGCGAGTAAGGTCGCGTGCCTTTCGTGCAGCTTCACGTGCTCGAGCTGCCGTAATAATTTTTTCGCAGATCAGTTTGGCATCAGCAGGATTTTGTTCGAGGTAGAGCTCCAGCTCACGGGAAACAACATCCTCAACAGCAGGTCGTACTTCGCTCGAAACTAACTTGTCTTTGGTTTGAGAGCTGAACTTAGGCTGTGGGATTTTCACTGAAAGAACGCATGTGAGTCCCTCTCGCATATCGTCGCCATCGGGGTCCACTTTAGATTTTTTCGCCAGTTCGTTTTTTGCGATGTAATTTTTCAAAACGCGTGTCATGGCCCCACGCAAGCCAGTGACATGCGTTCCTCCGTCGCGTTGCGGAATATTATTTGTATAGGCTGTGAGACTTTCGTTGTAGCTATCCTGCCACTGCATAGCGACTTCAACTTCGACAGGGGAACCGTTGGACAGTACAGTTTCCTTGGCGTGGAAAATCTTCGGGTGGAGAACCGTGCGAGACTGATTTTTATACTCGACATAGGCGATCAAGCCCTTGTCCGTCTTGAGTTGAGCCTCATGCGAAGTTCGTAGATCTTTGAGTGTTATAAAAACACCAGAATTTAGGAAAGAGAGTTCTCGCAGCCGCGAGAGTAATGTCTCATAGCTGAACTCTGTGACCTGTTCGAAAATCTCGAGATCAGGAAGGAAATGTACTTCTGTACCGCGCCGATTAGTAGGCCCAAGAAGAGCCATAGGCGAAATGCGCACATTTTTTCCTGTGGCCGGATCAATGGCATTTTCAATGAGACGGTTAACAACTTTTCCGCGTCGGAATTCGAGCGTACGAGCTTCGCCATCGCGGCGAACCACGAGGCGAAGCCAGGTTGAAAGAGCGTTTACACAGGACACGCCAACACCGTGCAACCCGCAGAGATCTTGTAGCCGTTGTTGTCGAATTTACCACCGGCATGAAGTTCGGTCAGCGCGATTTCTGCGGCACTTCTCTTTGGATCGTGCTTATCATCCCACTTAATTGCTGTTGGAATTCCACGGCCATCGTCTGTAACTGAAATGGAATTATCCGTGTGAATTGTTACTTCAATATGTGAAGCAAAACCAGCCAATGCTTCGTCGATAGAGTTATCAACAACTTCATAAACAAGGTGATGAAGTCCAGAACCGTCAGCCGTATCGCCGATGTACATGCCTGGACGTTTGCGGACGGCCTCTAGTCCCTCAAGAATCTGAATGCTTGCGGCGTTATAGGCGTTTGGATTCTGGTCGGGTTGCACTTCGTCGAGCGACTGCACCTGCGGCAATGGCTGCGGGGCTTGATTAGACGAATTTTCCGCTTCGGTCATGAAATACGTTCCTTGCGGCTGGATGCGTTAAGCATCCGCGCCGTTGTTGAAAAAATCATCCGTTCACTCCTTATTCATTAGGAGTGGTGTTTCATCATCAGATACGCATCGGCATGATGAGATAACGGAAGCTCGAAGATTCCGGCATCGTCACGAGCACGCTTTTTGGCGTCGCAGCGAAGTGGAAGTTAACTTCAGAGTTTTTGAGATTATTGAGGAGCTCGATCATGTAAAGAAGATTGAAGCCGATATCGAGATCGTCCCACTCCCAGTTGACAGCGAGCTTTTGACTTGCTTCTTCTTGTTCCGCATTACTACCCTGAACTGTGAGAGAGCCTTTAGTGAAAAGCCAGCGAATGCCGTGGAATCGTTCATTAGTCAGAATCTGTACGCGGCGAAGAGCAAGAAGTAGCTCCTCGCGGTTGATTGACACACATTGTGGGTTGGTATCAAGTGTGGGCATTACTCGCTGATAATCTGGGAATTTACCTTCAATAAGCTTGCTAACAAATTCAATTCCTGCAAAATTGAATCCAATTTGTGTATCGCCAACGTTGACAGTAACCGGCGTATCGTCTTCAGGGAGAATGCGAAGTAATTCACGGACAGTTTTACGTGGAACAATCGCCTCAATCTTTGTTTCCTGATTGAGACCATCGATTTCAGCTTCACAGTATGCAAGTCGATGTGTGTCTGTTGCGACAGCAATGAGTTTTGCTCCTTCCACTACGAAAAGTACCCCCATCAGGAAGTAGCGAATATCTTTTGGAGCCATTGCAAAGGCTGTCATCGTGAGCAGATAACGAAGCGTCTTAGCGGGCAACGTAAAGGTGGTTGTCCACGGCATGATCTTCAATACCGGAAAGTCTTGAGCCGGGAGTGTTTGCATGGAGAAATGACCCCCTGAAGTAGTGAGGTCAGCAAGACCGCCGTCATCAATATCCACATCGAGTGTGTCTAGTGGGCGAAGAGCTCCGAGGATTTCAGAAAACTTTTGTGCGTTGAGGGTGATGTGTCCTTCGCAGCCCTCCACACCCACAGGTGCACTCGTTCGGATTTGAATATCGAGGTCAGTCGTCGAAAATGTAACGTCAACACCTTTTTGTTCGATAAGGATATTACTTACAACAGGTAAGGACTGATTTCGTTCGACAATGCCGGCAACAGAGCGTACGGGTTTGATCAGAGCTTCAACTGGGCTGGAAATCAATTTCATGATGCTGTTCGATGGAATTTGAAATTAAAAAGGCTGCGTCAGCCGCGGATCATCTGTTCAAGTACATGAATTTCATGGTTTAGTTCAGCATCGTTCTGGCGCTCTTGAGTAATTTTACGGACTGCATGCATTACGGTGGTATGGTCGCGGCCACCAAAGTTCTCTCCAATTTCCGGCAGACTGTGCTGAGTGAGTTCTTTAGTGAGGTACATGGCAATTTGGCGTGGACGAGCTATGTTGGCAGGACGACGCTTGGAGTGCATATCGGCCACTTTGATTTTGTAGTAATCCGCAACAGTTTTTTGAATATTCTCAATTGTGATTAAGCTGTTGACAACTTGGAATTGTTCACGCAATACCCGCTTAGCAATATCAATCGTGATTTCTCTCGATGATGTTGCTTGGAATTGCTGATAGGCGACGACTTGCTGCAGTGCTCCTTCAAGCTCACGGACATTGGATTTCAGACGTTTTGCAATGTAGGCAG
>CALDBJ010000065.1 GCA_937937835.1 uncultured Collinsella sp. | reverse complement strand
CCGCACATGTGCGGATGAATGTGGGAGGTGTTCGGATGAAGTCGATAATCAAGGGTCAAAAAAGCTCCGCTCCAAAAAGACTGGTTATTGGGCGTTGACAGTTGGCGAGCCGTAGGTAAAATATCGACTTGTCCTGGGGACGTAGCTCAGTTGGGAGAGCGCTGCCGTCGCATGGCAGAGGCCGAGGGTTCGACTCCCTTCGTCTCCACCCTTGGATTTGATAAGCCGCTGACATTGTGTCGGCGGCTTTTTTTAAAAGAAAGGGCTGAACCATGGCCGAGCTTGAGTCCCAACCATTGTCCGACGAGGAGCGCGCTGAGTTGGAAGAGCTCCGCGCTGAGAAGGCCCGCCGCGAGGCTCGGGAAGAGGCCCGTCGCGAGCGTGAGGAGCTGGCTGCCCTGCGTGCCGAGCGGGCGAAGGCCGAGGAGGCCGTCGCGAACGCCGCATCCGCATCGGCGCCCGCGCCCGCACCCAAGCCCGCTGCTGCGAAGCCTGCACCTGCCGCGCCCAAACCTCAGCCTAAAAAGGCCGCCCGTCCCAAGTCCGTCGAGCCCAAGCCGAGCCGTGACGAGATGACCTTTGCCCAGCGCATGGTTACCTCCAAGGAACCTACGGGCGAGAACGAGATCCCTGGCATGGCGCCGGCTCAAAAAATCATCATTGTCCTTGCCCTCATCGCGTTTGTCATCTTTATGGGCTACACGATCCTGACCAGCATGGGCCTGCTCTAACCGATTTGCATCGGGTGTCATGTCCACATCCTCTGCTCTCGTCTAACCCTCAAATTCTGTACCACACATTCCGAAAGGTCGCCCCATGGCTTTGACCGACATCTCGCATCCCACCGACATCGCAACCCTCACCGATCTGTACGAGCTCACTATGGCCCAGGGCCTGTGGGAGAGCGGCAAGGCCAATGAGCAGGGTTGCTTTACCGCGTTTTACCGCGACCATCCCTTTGGTAGTGCCTACGCCGTCATGTGCGGCACCGCCGAGCTGCCCGAGCTGGTCGAGAACCTTCGCTTTACGCCCGAGGACATCGACTATCTCGCCTCGCTCCAGGCTCCTGCCGGCGGCGCGATGTTCAAGCCTGGATTCCTCGACTACCTGCGCGATTTTCGTGCGTATGTAAACATCGACGCTGTCCCCGAGGGCGAGCTCGTCTTTCCGCGCGAGCCCATGGTTCGCGTCACCGGCCCCGCGCTGGAGTGCCAGCTGCTCGAGACGGCTCTGCTCAACATCGTCGGCTTCCAGACACTTGTTGCCACCAAGACGGCGCGCGTGGTGTTGGCGGCGGACGGTCGACCCGTCGCCGAGTTTGGCTTGCGTCGTGCCCAGGGTCCCGATGGCGGTCTGGCCGTCGCCCGCGCGAGCTACGTTGCCGGCTGCTCCTCTACGTCTAATGTGCTCGCCGGTCGTCGCTACGGTATTCCCGTCTTTGGCACGCATGCGCACAGCTGGGTGATGAGCTTCGATTCCGAGCTCGAGGCCTTCCGTGCTTTTGCCAAGTCGAGCCCCAAGAACTGCACGCTGCTCATCGACACCTATGATGTGCGCGAGGGCTGCGAGCATGCCATTACGGTTGCCAAGGAGATGGAAGCGGTGGGCGAGCGCCTGTCGGCCATTCGCATCGACTCGGGTGACCTCGCCAAGCTCTCCAAGTATGTCCGCGGCCGTTTTGATGCCGAGGGCCTGCCCTATGTGGGGATTTCGGTTTCCAACGATTTGGACGAGTACACGATTCAGTCACTGATCGACCAGGGTGCGCCTATCGATAGCTTTGGCGTGGGTACCAAGCTCGCGACCTGCTACGATCAGCCGGCGCTGGGCGGCGTGTACAAGCTCTCCGCCCGCCGTGCGAGCGAGGCAGATCCATGGACGCCGGTGGTCAAGCTCTCCGAGCAGCCCTACAAGCGCACGATCCCGGGCGTGCAACGTGTGCGCCGTTATTACGACGGCTTTGGCGGCCCGGTCTGCGACATGATCTACGACGAGGACCATCTGGCGGGGGAGGGCGCCGCGCGCGGCAATACCCTCGTGGCCGTGAATGATGCCGCCTTGGTGACCGACGTGTCCGAACTTGAGTATCGCGAGCTGCTGGTGCCGATCGTGCGCGATGGCAGTGCGGTGGCTCCGCGTGAGAGCATCCAGGACGCGCGCGAGCGCTGTGCTTGGGCGCTCGATCATCTGGACGCAGCTTTCAAGCGCTTCCTGTACCCGCAGACCTATGTGGTGGGCATGGAGCAGGGCCTGGCTCAGGTGCGCGACGAGCTCGTGCGCAAGAACATGGCCGCGGCTTCTGCCTTTCCCTGGGCTCACTAATTCCTTGGGCGGTAGGGGCGAGTCACGCTTCCTTGGCCGCCAGCTCGGCCGTTCGCTGAACAGTTGATTGGTTTGACGTATGACGACTTCTTATAAAACGATGGTGGTAAAGATCGGTTCGTCCACGGTGGTGGGCGCCGATGGCAAGGTCAACCGCGCCTTTTTCGGCGGGCTTGCCGATCAGGCCGCAGCGCTGCGCAAGCTCGGCTGGCGTCTGGTCGTGGTGAGCTCGGGCGCCATTGCGTGCGGCTATCCCGTGCTGGGCTTCGACCGCAAGCCGGTCGGCGACCTTCCGAGCTTGCAGGCTTGCGCCTCGGCCGGTCAGTGCATCATCTCGTCGGCCTACGACGAGGAGTTCCATGCGCGCGACCTGCTCACCTCGCTCGTGCTGCTCACGCGCCACGATACGGCCCGCCGCACGTCTTACCTGCACGCGCGCGACGCCCTGCTGCGCCTCGTGGAGCTTGGCGTGGTGCCGGTCGTCAACGAGAACGATACCGTTACCGTTGATGAGATTAAGTTTGGCGACAACGACACACTGGCGGCGCTTGTGAGCTGCCTGGTTTCTGCCGATCTGTGCGTGACGCTCTCGGACATCGATGGTCTCTATACTGCCAATCCGCATGAGGACCCCACGGCCGAGTTTGTCCCGGTCGTGCATAAGATCGATGCCAAGATCATTGCCTCGGCGGGCGATTCTTCCACATCGGTGGGAACGGGCGGCATGATTACCAAGATTCGCGCGAGCCGCATCCTGATGACGGCGGGCATTCAGAGCGTGATTTGCTCGGGCGAGGAGCCCGATGCGCTCGTGCGCCTCGCCCGCGGCGAGAGCGTGGGCACGCTGTTCGATCCGCCGGCGGAGCGTCTGGACATCGCACCCCGCAAGCTGTGGATCGCGCTGGGCGACAAGGCGCATGGCTCGGTGACGGTCGATGATGGTGCTGCGAAGGCGCTGGTCAGCCGTGGCTCTTCCTTGCTTGCGGTGGGTATTCGCGAGGTCGATGGCCAGTTTGCCGAGGGCGATGTGCTCGATGTGTGCGATCCGAGCGGTATGGTCGTCGCCCGCGGTATCGCCGAGGCCGATTCGGACGTGCTGGAGCTTGCTGCCGGTCGCCGCCAGGACCAGATCGCCGGCAACCGCCTGCTGGCAGACCTGGCCGAGAAGCCCGCGATCCATCGAGACAACTTGATTGTATTTGCTTAGGCCTCGACGCCGGGCGCCTTCGATCTGCAAGGCACGTGGGGCGAAATTACCAGGGTAACTTTGCCCCGCCGCGCTTATGTCCGAGCTGGTCGCCACGAAAACGGCCCATCTACTACGTTTAATAGGCTATCGGTGACCATGCCAAGAATTGCAAAAAGAAAACCGCAGGTAGAACGCCTGCGGTTTTCTTTATTTATGGCATCTGGTTGGGCCATGCGGGTGAAACGTAGTAGATGGGCCGCTTTCGTGGCGAAGGACATCATCCGACACTTGGGGACGTTCCTATTGTGCCGGCAGTTGGGGACACTCCTTTGCTAGAAGATTCGGCGCAGGTCTCCGCGGTTGAGGGCTTCGTCGAAGAGGTGCTTGAACACCACGCTGCCGTGCAGGCCGTCGTGCTCGAACTCGTTGGTCACCCAGGCGTGCGAGTTGTCCACGCGGCCGAGCGTGTCGAGCTGCAGGTCCGAATCCACGTACATGTCGTCGAAATACACCGCGGCCTGAAGCGGCACTTCGTTGCAGGCCAGGCGCTGCGGGTCGTAAATCTTGTCCCAGCTGGTGTCTTCCATCAGCAGGTCCATGGCGGGCTTAAACGGCATAAGCTCGGGCATCTGCTCAAACATCCACGGGAACATGGCCTCGCCGGTAAACATGAGCGGGCGCGCGAGCGTGTCGAACTCGGCGCGATGGGCCTTCTCCTCTGCTGCGGCCCAGCGAATGGGCATGGTGTCGCCGTCGGCGTAGATGAACTCCTGCAGCGTCCAGTACAGCGGGTTTGTACGCGTGTTGGTGCGCTCGAAGGCGCGCATCAAAAAGCTGTCAGATACCGAGGCGTTGCAGGTCAGCGTGCCGTCGCCATCAACAAAAGCGTGATCGATAATCCAATGCATGCGTTCAAAGCTCGGCTTCATGCCAAAGTCGCTGCCCATGAGCTGTAGGCGCTCGACCGTCATAGGCGAGCCGTCGGGCAGCACGGGCTTCTGTGCCTCGAGCGCATCGGCCAGGGCTGCCACGCGCTCGACGTCGGCGGGGTAGCGGTCGTAATACTGCTGCGTCTTGGCGGCCATGCGCGGGAAGGTGTGCGCGTAGACCTCGCTGGCGCTCGCCGGCACGTGGGGGATGCCGCCGCAGGTAAAGCTCGCCGCCACGCCCTCGGGGAAGAGCGATAGATAGCTCAGCGTCAAAAAGCCGCCGTAGCTCTGGCCGAGCGTGACCCACGGCTTGCCGCCAAAGCCCACTAGGCGCAGGTACTCAAAATCGCGCACGATGGAGCTGGCGAGGTGGCGCTTGAGGAAGTCAGCCTGCGAGCGTGCGGCATCGGAGCCGGCCGCCGTCGCGCGCTCGCCCAGTGCGGCAATCGTGCGCCCGTCCACGCAGCTACTGCGTCCGGTGCCGCGCTGGTCGGGAAGGACCACGCGGAAGTGCTTGACGGCCTCCTCGATCCAGCCGTCGCTTGTGGGCGACAGCGGACGCGGGCTCTCGCCGCCGGGGCCGCCCTGCAAAAACAGAAGCAGCGGCAGATCGTCGTTGATGCGGTCGGGCGCGCAAACCACGCGGTAGAAGAGCTTGATGCTCTCGGGCGCGCCGGCGATGGGTGCCGGCATAGCGCCGCGGCGCATGGTGCTGCCGACGGCCAGGAGCATCGGCTCCAGGCCGCGCCAGTCAAGGGGGACGTCGATGCTGTGGTCCTCGACGTAAAGGCCGGGGACGTGGTACGAAGTGATGAGGGCCATGTGAGTCTTCCGTTCGTTGCGGTGTTTCGGGTTGACCAATTCTACCGCCGCGGGCGAGGCCATGCGCAAATCGGCTACCATGGTTGCAAACTTCTAGGAGAAAGGGCCGCCCATGTCGGTCGATATAGCCACGTATGTCCACGATCTTGCCGTTGCCGCCAAGGCAGCGTCGGCCTCGCTTGCCACGGCGAGCAACGAGCAGCGTCAGGAGGCCGTGCGCGCCATGGCCGCAGCACTGCGCAACGGTGTCGACTCCATCGTCGCCGCCAACGAGCTCGATATGTCCGCCGCGCGCGATGCGGGCACCTCGGCCGGACTGCTCGATCGCCTGCTGCTGACGCCCGAGCGCGTCGAGGGCATGGCCGCCGGCCTGGAAAAGCTCGCCGAGCTGCCCGATCCCGTGGGCCGCGTGCTCGACCACCGCGTGCTTGCAAGTGGCGTGGACCTGACCCGTGTGAGTGTGCCGCTGGGCCTGGTCGCTATGGTCTACGAGGCGCGCCCCAACGTGACGGCCGACGCCGCAGGCATCTGCATCCGTACCGGCAACGCCTGCATTCTGCGCGGCGGCTCGCTGGCCTATCACTCGTGTGCCATGATCGCCGAGCTGCTGGCCGATGCGCTCGAGGCCAAGGGCTTCCCGCGCGAGGCCGTGTCGATGATCGAGTCCACCGACCGCGAGGCCACTGGCGAGCTCATGAAGCTCCGCGGTATTGTCGACGTGCTCATTCCGCGTGGCGGCGCAGGCCTGATCCAGCGCTGCGTGCGCGAGTCGCTTGTGCCGGTGATCGAGACGGGCACGGGCAACTGCCACATCTACGTGCATGAATCCGCCGACTTTGATAAGGCGCTCAACATTATCGTTAATGCCAAGACCCAGCGTGTAGGCGTGTGCAATGCCGCCGAGTCGCTGCTGGTCGACCATGCTGTGGCCGATGCGTTTTTGCCTGCGGTCGTTGCCGTGCTGCACGACCACGGCGTGCTCATTCACGGCGACGAGGCCACGTGCGCCGCGTGCGCCGACGCCGGCTTTGTGGAGGGCGATGACTACGTCGCCGCGACTGAGGAGGACTGGGGTCGCGAGTACCTGGCGCTCGAGATGAGCGTGAAAGTCGTGGCAAACGAGGACCAGGCCATCGCACACATCAATCGCTACGGCACGATGCACTCCGAGGCCATCGTTGCCGAGGACACGGACGCTTGCGAGCGCTTCCTGGATGCGGTCGATGCCTCGGCCGTATACTCCAACGCCAGCACTCGCTTCACTGACGGCGGCGAGTTTGGCTTGGGCGCCGAGATCGGTATCTCGACCCAAAAACTCCAAGCCCGTGGCCCCTTTGCCGCCGAGGCCCTCACCACCTACAAATACAAGCTCCGCGGCACCGGCCAGGTCCGCCCCTAGCGACCGCGCAAGAAAAACCGCCACAAAGGTGCCTGTCCCCTTTGTGGCGGTTTTAGCTGGCGCGGGCGGTTAGGCCTGGAAGGTATCGCGATCGGGCGCGAAGGACTGCATGGCCGCGATGGTGCGGTCAAAGAGCTCGGGGAGCTCCCAACCCAGCATCTCGGCGCCCTGCGAAATCACGTCGCGCGAGCAGCCGGCGGCAAAGCGCTTGTCCTTGAACTTCTTCTTGAGCGACTTGGTCGTAAAGTCCATGACGCTCTTGCTCGGACGCATGATCACGGCAGCACCGATCAGGCCGGTGAGCTCGTCGCAAGCAAACAGGATCTTCTCCATCTGCAGCTCGGGCTTGGGCAGCGAGGTATTGAAATCGGACGTGTGCGTCTGGATGGCGCGAATGAGCTCGGGAGACGCACCTTCGCCCTTAAGAATCTCGGCAGCATAGATGGTGTGGTTCATGGGGTCGTCCTCATGCTCCTCCCAATCCAAGTCGTGCAGCAGGCCGACGATGCCCCAAAACTCCTCGTTCTCGGGGTCGAACTCGCGCGCAAAGTAGCGCATAGTGCCCTCGACCGTCTCGCCATGGGTGATGTGGAACGGGTCTTTGTTGTGCTCGTTAAGCAGTTCAAACGCGCGGTCGCGGGTGATTCCGGCGGTAAGCGGCTCTGCCATAGGAGACTCCTTGTGCTCGTGGGTATCGATAAGAATGAATACTACTAGAACAAGAAAACCACCACAAAGGTGCCTGTCCCCTTTGCGGTGGTTTTGGCGCGGATGGGTTAGTTGAGGGCGGCTTGGGCTAGGCGGGCTTCGGCGGCCTCCTCGGTGACGCCCAAGGCCACGGCGAACTCCTCGATGGAGCGGCGCTTGGCCTCCTTGAGTACGCGCATGTAGTAGGAGCTGGGCTTTTTATCAGCTTCCTCGGCCTGGCGAATGCGGTGCATCATGGTCTTTGCCACGCGGACCGTCTCGGGCGCGCCCAGCTTGAGCTGCTGCTTAAAGTGTGTCTCCTCAAGCGAGCTGTTGCGCTCGGTAAAGGTGTCGCACTCCAGCTCGTCATAGTGGCTCAGCAGGTGCTCGGCATCTTGCTGCGAGATGGCGGCGTGCAAACGGTCGGCCTGCGCCACGGGGTACATGAGGATCGTCTGCGCATGTCCCTGCTTGGTCTCGAGCAGCAGCATGGGCTGCGGTGTGTCGTCCCTAAAACCGACGACGGTGCAGACTCCCTGGCCCGGATGAATGATGTGTTGACCGATTGAGAACATGCTACCTCCAACTTATACGAATTTACGTATGTCTAGAATAACACGCTGACGTGCGCAAACCCTTACTTTATGCAGGAAAAGCACACAACTCCGATAGGTAAGAGTATTCGATAACAGGCGCAGCTCATTCATACCTTTATGCATTTTCAACGCCTGCATAATCTGCAGGCAGACTGGCATCTTTGAGTGACTCCATACAAGCTGTAGTCAATTTTGTGCATATGCAATATCGATTGGCTTTACCCTGCGACAGTGCCCGTCGCTTGTGATAGAGTGCTACAAACTCTGGCTTTTGCCCTACGAGTGACCAAGAGCTCGGGGGCTTTAACACAAGGAGGATCTATGCCCGAGAAGATTGAAGAGCTGGTACGCGCTGCGCTTGCTGCGGCCCAGGAGGCCGGCGACCTTTCCGCATTTGAACTTGACGATTGCGCTATCGAGCGACCGGCTGACACTTCTCATGGCGAGTGGACCTCTACCATGGCCCTGAAGTCCGCCAAGCTGGCCCATTGCGCCCCGCGCAAGATCGCCGAGGCCATCGTTGCCCATATGCCCGAGGACCCCGCGATCGAGAAGGTCGAGATCGCAGGCCCCGGCTTCATCAACTTCTACCTCTCCGTTGCCGTCAAGAATGCCATCTTTGGCGAGGCTCGCGAGAAGGGCATGGACTTCGCTAAGTCCAACGTCGGTGGTGGCCTGAAGACCCAGGTCGAGTTCGTTTCCGCCAACCCCGTCGGCCCCATGCACATTGGCCACGGCCGCTGGGCCGCGCTGGGCGACTCGCTCTGCCGCGTCATGGACCACGCCGGTTACGACATCCAGCGTGAGTTCTACATCAACGACCACGGCTCTCAGATGAACACCTTCGGCAACTCCATCAGCACGCGCTATATGCAGCTTGCCGACATCATCGCCAAGCAGGGCGTGGATATCGACGAGGCTCACAAGATCTTGATCGCCGACCGCGACGCCTTTGTCGCCGACGAGAACGACGAGCATCCCGAGACCCATCCGTACCAGGACAACTTTGCCGAGACCCTGGGCAAGGACTCCTACGGCGGCGACTACATCATCGACGAAGCTGCCGAGTTCTGGCGCACCGACGGCGACAAGTGGGTCGAGGCCGATCCGCAGGAGCGCATGGAGAGCTTCCGCGAGCGCGGCTACGTGAAGATGGTCGACAACATGCGCGACCTTTGCCATGCCGTTAACTGCGACTTCGATCGTTGGTACTCCGAGCGTTCGCTGTACGTGAAGGACACCGAGGGCGAGACCGCCGGCACCTCTGCCGTCGACCGCGCTTTTGAGAAGCTCGACAAGATGGGCTACCTCTACACCAAGGACGGTGCTCTGTGGTTCCGTTCCACCGATCTGGGCGACGACAAGGACCGCGTGCTGATCAAGTCCGACGGCGAGTACACCTACTTTGCCTCCGACGTCGCCTATCACTGGGATAAGTTCCAGCGCGTCGACCACGTCATCGACATCTGGGGCGCCGACCACCACGGCTACATCGAGCGCGTCCGCTGCGTCTGCGACGCTCTGGGTTACCCCGGCAAGTTTGAGGTTCTGCTGGGCCAGCTCGTCAACCTGCTGCGCAACGGCAAGCCCGTCCGTATGTCCAAGCGCAAGGGCACTATGGTGACCCTGCAGGAGCTCGTCGACGAGGTCGGCTCCGACGCTGCCCGTTACACGCTCATCTCCAAGAGCTCTAACCAGATGGTCGACTTCGACATCGAGGCCGTTAAGAAGCGCGACAACTCCAACCCGGTGTACTACGTGCAGTACGCTCACGCCCGTGTGTGCTCCATCCTGCGCCGTGCCGCTGACGTTACGCCCGAGCAGGCTGACGAGATGGGCATGAAGGCCGTCGCCGCCAAGGCCATCGGTGAGAACGTCGATTACTCGCTGCTGACCGACCCGACCGAGCTCGCCCTTTCGCGCAAGCTCAACGAGCTTACCGACCTCATCGCCAGCTGCGCTCGCGACCGCGCCCCGTTCCGTCTGACGCACTTTGCTGAGGAACTCGCCGGCGACTTCCACAGCTTCTACGCTGCCTGCCAGGTTCTGCCGAGCGAGGGCCGTCCCGTCGACCCCGAGCTTTCGCGTGCCCGTCTGGCCGCTTGCGATGCCGTCCGCGTGACGCTCGCCCTGGTGCTCACCCTTGTTGGTGTCTCCGCTCCCGAGCAGATGTAATCTGCGGGTCATTTGACCGTGTAGGTTCGGCTTTGCTGAGCCCTATAAGCCCGATCTCCATGCGGAGGTCGGGCTTTTTGCATAAACGCCGGCGTATTGACGAATTTGGGGCTGCTGGAAATACGAAACTATGCCGGTTTACTACGATGAATTGAGAAATGCCAACCACGCCGGCTTTTCGCTAAAAAGTGCAAGGCATCTACCTGCACTGATAATTGTTCTCGGGGGAAGCGGGCACTGCGGGGCGCGGCAA
>CALDBJ010000064.1 GCA_937937835.1 uncultured Collinsella sp. | reverse complement strand
ACGCGCTGTGCGAGGCGCTGGGCTGGAATGACGACCCGCGCCGCATTCAAGGCTTCGTCAAGCGCGTGGCCCATGTCGACCGCATCGAATGGCTGAACATAGCGCAATGCGAGAAGGTCATCGAGGGCCTCAAGGCGATCCTTGCCAGAGAGCAGCGGAAGGGGGCCGGGCGGGATGGATAACGAGAACCAGCGGGAGCTCGATGTCCTGGCCGCGCTGGAAGGCATCCACCGGATGCAAGAGAGCATCCGGGACACGGAGCTGGACATAGTGGTGGAGACCGGGATCATCTTCCTCCGCTTGCACTATCAGCGGCTCCCGCCCGGAGTGGCCCGCCGTCTGACGGAGATCTCGCCCCGGGACGTGGCGGAGGTGTCGGAGGTCATCCGGGAGAATGGCGCGACGCCGGAGCAGCGGCGAAGCCTGGGCGACCGACTGGCGAGCGACGCAGCCGTCGCCCAGGTCATCCGGGCGGCGAATGTCTACCGGGATCGGCTGGGCTACGGCCCGATCGAGTCGGAGGTGGAGGCGTGAGCGGGCGGAAGGCTGGGGCGATGGGGCTCGTCGAGAGGCTCGCCGCCGTCCTGGCCGTGAACGAGATCGTCCGATCCCGGCGCTTCCTGGGAGAGAACACCAGCAAGGAAGACCGCGAGGAGTTGCTCAAGCTCACGACCTCCGAGCTCACCTCGACGGCCCAGGTGCTCGCCTCCGCCGTGCATCTCCGGCAGCAGGTGGAGACGGCGGAGTTCACGCGGGCCCTCATAGAGCAGCAGAAGGCCGCGCAGCAGCCCCCAGGCGGGCCGCTTGCGTGTTAAGGGGGGACGGTATGCCGACGAAGAAGAAACGCCTCACGCAGCGGGAGAAGGCCGAGCGTGCGGCGATCAAGAAGCAGCTCCAAGCGGACGGCGTTCTCCCACCTGATAAGCCCCGGCTCAACCGCAAGAAGTTCGCCCGGGAGGTGTGGAAGGATTTCAGCGAGATGGATGTCTACACCGCAGATTTCTACCTCCGCAAGGCGATCATGGCAACGGTGGGGCCGGAGATGCACGAAGTGACATCGGAGCAGGTTGGTGTCCTGAAGCTGATGAAGCTGGCGGTGGAGACCGATCGGTTCATGCAGCAACTCAAAACAGAGGGGCGCGAGCAATACAGCATCGGGGAGTATGTCGAGAAGGTCTACAACCCGGTTATGAATTTATAGGAGGATTCACATTATGGCAAAACTGACACCAGACGCGACGAGGACGGAGCATGGCCTCGTCATTAACGAGAAGATCATCCCGTGGGGCGCGGTCTGGCCCAAGGACTCCGGCGCGTACAAGAAGGGCGCACAGTACAAGGCCGACCGTCTGCTCTCGGGCGGCACGGGCAAGGTCAAGGGCGTGACCATCCACAACACCAACGACCTGAAGAACGTGGAGGAGGACGCCGAGCAGTACACCCGTGCGACGTGGCCTAACGGCAACATGAACGACGCCCGCGTCCACTACTACGTCGACGACATCAACGCATGGCAGAACCTGAGAGAGGACGAGGTGGGCTGGCACGCGGGCGATGGCCGGAAGGCCACGGGCGGCAACGAGACGACGCTCTCCATCGAGATCATCATGGACGGCTCGGGCAGCAAGGAAGACCGCAAGGCTGAGGAGAACGGCGTGCTGCTGGCGGCACTGCTGCTGAAGAAGCACGGCTTGAGCGTGAACGAGCTGTACACGCACAACCACTGGATGGGCCACCCGGACTCCATCGTGCAGGGCGCGAGGAAGAACTGCCCGCTGTACATCCTGCCCCATTGGGCGCAGTTCAAGCAGAAGGTCGCCGCAAAGCTCACGGAGCTGAACGGCGGCGCGACCACCACGGAGGCGGGCAAGACGGAGATCATGGGCAAGGCCAAGGCGAGCGCACAGCAGATGGCGCTGTTCGCCCGATCCAAGAACGCGGAGCCGCAGCTCCCGGCGTGCTCGCTGGAGCAGCTGGCGCAGTTCTTCCTCGAAGAGGGCGAGGCCGAGGGCGTGCGCGGCGACGTCGCCTTTGCGCAGAGCCTCCACGAGACGGGCTTTTTCAAGTACGGCGGCATCGTGCTCCCCACGCAGAACAACTACGCGGGCATCGGGGCGCTGAACGGCAACGCCAAAGGACAGGCGGCGACCTTCCCCGACCCGCGCACGGGTGTCCGGGCGCAGATCCAGCACCTGAAGGCATACGCCTCCAAGGAGGCGCTCGTGAACGGGTGCGTCGACCCGCGCTTCTCCCTCGTGACACGGGGCTCGGCGCAGTATGTGGAATGGCTGGGCGCAAGCGACAACCCCAACGGCAAGGGCTGGGCCGTACCGGGCAAGGGCTACGGCAGCAAGATTATCGCCCTGTTAGGTCAGATCATGGCGTTCGAGGTGCCCCAGCCGTCCGCACCGAGCGAGCCGGAGGAGCAGGAGCCGGAGTTCCCGGCGTATCAGTTAGAGGGGCTTGAAACGCTCGTGGAGGCTGGCGTCATCAACTCCCCCGAGTTCTGGCGGCAGAAGTTCAGCGAGCAGGTGACGGTCGGCGAGATGTTCGGTATCTTGGGGAAGCTCTTCACAAAAGTGACCGAGTAAGGACGCGGAGGGCGGGACATGGAAGACCTCGTAAAGGAGCTGACGATCGACATGGTTCCTGACGGCGACAACCGCATCATCGCGGAGACGATCGGCGTCGAGAACTACTACAAGCTGTGCTCGGTCGTCGGCGGCTCGACCATCTACCTCCAGAAGCCGGAGAGTGTCCTTCGCCCTGTCCGAGACGCTCACATCAAAGCGGAGTTCAACGGCTACAACCACCCCGAGCTCGCCCGCAAGTACGGCGTGACGGAGCGGTGGGTGCGGCAGCTCTGCGGCGAGGGGAAGCTGGAGGGACAGATGAGCCTTCTCGACTACGGCGACGAGCCGGAAAACACTACGTTCTAAGACAACATTTCTAAGAAGCAGTACATATATAAGGTTCCTGAAAGGGACGGTAAAATAAGACTATGAGCATAGCTCATAGTCTTATTTTTATATCCAAAGGAGGACACCAAACATGAGCATGGAGATCATTCAGAGCGCGGCGACCGAGCTGCTGGTCAACGTTGCGCTCGCCGTGCTGGCCCTCGCCGGGGCCTACGCGGTCTACTACATCCGGCTCGGCACATCCAAGCTGAAGGCGCAGACCGCGCAGATCGAGGACGCATCCACCCGCAAGGTGCTGGACGACGCCTTGGAGGACGTTGCGAACCTCGCCACGCTGTCGGTGGGCGCAATGGAGCAGACCACGGCAAAGGCGCTGCGCGAGGCGGTCAAGGGCGGCAAGGCAAGCCGCGAGGAGTTGGTCGCGCTGGGCAAACAGGTCTTTGACGAGGTCAAGGCGTCGATCGCGCCGGAGGCGCAGCGGGTCATCACGAAGAACCTCGGCAGCTTCGACGAGTATTTGACGAAGTGCATCGAGGCCGCTGTGCTGGAGATCAAGCAGAACGAGCCGTACATCACCCTCCCGGAGAGTGCGCTCATCGAAGGCGAAGCGGAACGGTAAGGAGGGCGGCACATGGACGTCTCTCAGATCACCGCCCTCATCGGCGCGGCGGCGTCGCTGCTGTGCACCGTCGTCGTCGGGGCGCTCACCTTCTTTATGAAGAAGACGCTCACCAGTCTTGAAGAGGCGGACAAGCGGAACGCCGAGGACATCAAGACGCTGGACAAGAACCTCAACGACCTGAAGGCAGACCTCCCCCTGATCTATGTGACGCGGGAGGACTACATTCGGGTCATGAACAGGGTCGAGGACAAGCTCGACCAGATCCTCTACGGAGGCAAAGCCAAAGGAAAGGAGGAGTGACCTCATGGCAATCCTTGACGAGCTGACCGAGCAGGAGGTCAGCAAGAACAAAGCAATCCGGGGCTACATCGTCCGAGCCCTCGCAAAAGGCAGTCAGAACGCCTTGCTCGTCCGTCAGATCACAAACGCCCTCGTCGCTGACGGCCTGATCTACTCGCCGGACATTTCAAAGCCGATCGAGTATCTGCAGGAGGCGGGTTATGTGACCTTCACCGACCGATCGGTGAACGCCTACAACGCCTACCGCAAGGACTCCATCATCAAGCTCACCCGCAAGGGCGTCGATCTCGTCGAGGGCACGATCAACGACCCGGGCATCGATGTCTAAGGCGGAGCGACGGAGGACGCGGGTCAGCTCGACGATCGACAAGCTCCCGGACGATATTAAGGGGCAACTCGACGTCCGGCTTGCGGACACCTCCAACACCTATGAAGAACTGGCGGCATGGCTCAAGGCTGAAGGCTACGAGATCAGTAAGTCAGCGATCGGGCGCTATGCGATCCGCACCACACAGGCGGCGCAGCGCGTAGCGCAGACCATCCAGCGTACTCAGGCGATCGCTCAAGCGGTGGAGGCCCACCCCGACCTCGACTACACGAAGGCGGCGTCGATGGTGCTCATGGACGGGCTCATGCAGCGAGTCAGCACCGCTGAGGACGACTTTCAGGAAATGCCGCTGGATAAGGCGGGGCGACTCATCGCAAGCCTCGCCCGGAACGCCACCTACGAAAAGCGCGTCCGGCAGGACATGAAGAAAAAAGCTGAGCTTGCCTTCGAGCAGATGGAGACGGAGCTCATGGCGGCAATCAAGCAGCACCCTGAGCTTGCTGGCGAGCTTCACGACGTGCTGGAGCGTGCAAGAGAGAAGGTGCTGGCAGATGGCGAAGATTGACCTGAACGACTACCTCGAAAAGCTCACAGAGCCGGAAGACCGGGAAACGGTCGCAAACCGCGCGTATCAGCGGGAGCTGTTCGAGCAGTACGTCACAAAGGACGGCAACTTTCCCGAGCAGCGGGCGCAGCTCCTTGAGGACTTCAGGGTCGGAAAGGAACTGACCGGGCCGAAGGGACTGCGCCGGAAGCTCGGAGCCTTCGATCTTGAATACTTCGGGCGGGCCTATCTCGCGCACTACTTCGTCCGCCCGTCGCCCAAGTTCCACGGCGAGCTGGACAGGATATGGCGGGAGGGCGTGCTGAAGGGGATGAACCCGGAGGTGGACGCCAAGCGGATCAGTCGCGCGGATGGGTGCCGCCGTGCGATCGAAGCGCCTCGTGGCCACGCCAAGAGCACGACCTTCACTTTCAAGGATGACCTGCACGCCGCCGTCTACGGCTACAAGCACTACATCATCATCCTCTCTGACAGCTCGGAACAGGCCGAGGGCTTCCTCGTCGACATCAAGACGGAACTGGAGGAGAACGCTGCCCTGAAGGAAGACTTCGGCGAGCTGGAAGGCAAGGTCTGGAAGTCCTCTGTCATCCTGCTGGCCAACGGCGTCAAGATTGAGGCAATCGGCTCGGGCAAGAAGATCCGTGGCCGACGTCACAAGCAGTGGCGTCCCGACCTTATCGTCTGCGACGATCTGGAGAACGACGAGAACGTCAACACGCCGGAGCAACGCAAGAAGCTCCGCGACTGGTTCTATAAGGCGGTCTCCAAGGCGGGCGACACCTACACCGACATCGTTTACATCGGCACGCTGCTCCACTTCGATGCGCTGCTGGCCAACGTAGCGAAGAACCCGAGCTATAAGTCGGTGCGCTATCAGGGCGTCATCAGCTTCGCCACCAACGGCGAGCTGTGGGACGCATGGGAATCCATCTTCACCGATCTCTCCAACGACAACCGACAGGAGGATGCACTGGAGTTCTTCCAAGCGAACCGCGAGGCGATGCTGGAGGGCACGGCGGTCTTATGGGAGGAGAAGCTCTCCTACTACGACCTCATGGTCATCCGTATCTCCGAGGGTGAGGCGTCCTTCAACAGCGAGATCCAGAATGACCCCATCGACCCGGAGAACTGCACCTTCCAAGAAGAGTGGTTTGACTTTTGGGACGACGAGGGCAAGGCGCAGCCAGACTTCTCCGACCCGAAGTTTCTCTTCGTCGGCGCGAACGACCCGTCGCTGGGCAAGAACAAGAAGTCGGACACCAGCTCCATCATCGCACTGGCGAAGGACACGCAGACGGGCTACCTCTATGTCGTGATCGCGGACATTGCCAAGCGCAAGCCGGATCAGATCATTGAGGACGCCCTCGACGCGAGCCGACGCCTCCAGCGGGAGTACAAGCGGCCCTACTACAAGTTCGGCGTGGAGACGGTGCAGTTCCAGTATTACTTCGCCGAGATCATGCGGCAGCGTGCGGCAGCGGTCGGCGAGTATCTCCCTATCGAGGAGATCAACAGCACGCAGAACAAGGATGCACGCATCCAGTCCCTGCAGCCGTTCGTGAAGAATGGCTACATCAAATTCAGCAAGAAACACAAGACACTGCTAAAGCAGATGACCGAGTACCCGATGGGCAAGAACGACGACGCGCCGGACGGCCTCCAGATGGCGGTCAAGCTGGCGCTTGACGTCAAAATCGGGCGCAGGGTCGACTACAGAAGCGTCATCGCCCGCGCCCTCGACTTCCGGCGCGGAGCCTACTAAGGAGGTGAGGCGCATGATTATCCAAGAGAACACAATCATCCACGGCGACAGCCTCACCGTGCTCCGTCAGATGGAGCCGGAGAGTGTCGACGCAATCATCACAGACCCGCCCTACGGCATCAACTATGTCTCTCAGACGGGGGCGTCCATCAAGAACGACAAGAGCCCCTTCATCTGGTTCCTCTACGACGCCTTCCGCGTGCTCAAGTCCGGCGAGGCTGGGCACGGCGGCCTGATCTGCTTTACCCGTTGGGACGTGGAGCAGACCTTCATCGACGCGATGAAGATCGCGGGCTTCAACGTCAAGAGCGAGGTCATTTGGGATAAGGTCTACCACGGCATGGGCGACACCAAGGCGGCGTTTGCCCCGTCGCATGAGAACATCGTCTTCGCGATTAAGGGCAAATACAGTTTCCCCGGCAGCCGCCCAAAAGACCTCGTCACCTTCCCGAAGATCAACAGCTCCAAGATGGTGCACCCCACTGAGAAGCCTGTTGGTCTGCTGGCTAATCTCATCTCCTCGGTCACGAAACCGGGCGACCTCATCCTCGACCCGTTCGCCGGAAGCGGCTCCACGCTGGTCGCGGCGAAGAAGACGGGGCGTCGCTTCATTGGCATCGAGCTGGATGATGATTACTTCGTCACGGCCCAGCGGCGCATCGAGGAGGTGCGGGAATGAGCCGACTCAAGCAGCTCATCACCCGGCTTAGACGCCCGGATATGCGGGAGGTCGCCGTGGCGCAGGTCTCCGACAAGTACAGCGAGTATCCCAGCAATGGCCTGACGCCTGTCAAGCTGGCTGAGATCCTCCGAGAGGCCGACGCAGGCGATGTTCTTCGGCAGATGGAGCTCTTTGAGGAAATGGAGGAGAAAGACCCTCACCTATTCAGTCAGCTCCAGACGCGCAAGAACGCCGTCACGGGCCTTGACTTCGAGGTGATCCCCTTCGGCGACGAACCGCTGGACAAGGAGATCGCCGACTTCATCGAAGAGCAGCTCAACGGCATCGAGAGCTTCGAGGATGTGGAGAATGACCTGCTCGACGCAATCGGCAAGGGCTTCGCCGTATCCGAGATCCTGTGGGGCTATGACGAAGGGCACGTCGTGGTGCAGGACATCAAGACGCGACACCAGAAACGCTTCTTTTGGGACACGCTGGACGATTCGTTCAAGGTGCGAACGAAGGACGTGCCGGAGGGCATCCTGCTCCCGGCGAACAAGTTCATCGTTCACAGGTACAAGGCTCGCAGCGGTCACACCTCTCGGGCTGGCATCCTCCGAGTTGTGGCGTGGATGTACCTCTTCAAGAACTACGACCTGAAGGACTGGGTCAGCTTCGCTGAGATCTACGGTCTGCCGCTCCGGCTGGGCAAGTACGCGCCGGGAGCGAGCGACAGCGACAAGGCGGCGCTCATGCGAGCCCTCATCCAGATTGGCTCCGACGCGGCGGGCATCATCCCGGATGGCACGAGCATCGACTTCATTACCACGGAGAAGACCTCCAGCTCCGACCTCTATGAACGGCTGGCTCGTTACTGCGATGAACAGATCTCCAAGGCAATCCTCGGCCAGACGCTGACTTCCGACTCGGGCGGCGGCAGTTACGCACAGAGCAAGACGCACAACGATGTCCGGCACGATCTCACCGTCGCCGACTGCAAGGCGCTGGCGTCCACCCTTCGGCGCGACCTCATCCGCCCGCTGTGCATCTTCAACTTCGGCGAGGACAAGCGCATCCCCTACATCCGCTTCGACTGCGAAGAGTCCGAGGACTTGACACAGACGGCGACAATCCTCGGCACGCTCATCGAAAAGGTCGGGCTTCGGATACCCACGAGCTTCGTCTATAAGAAGTTCTCCATCCCCGAGCCGGAGGAAGGTGATGAGATTGCAAAGCCCACCTACGGAGGCGGCATGGGCGGCGTGCTGCCGTTCAAAAGCGATGCGCTACTCTCCCTCAAGGCGGGAGCTGACGCGCCGATCGGCACGCAGCAGCACATTGACAGGCTCGCCGCCGCCGCACTCCACAAGGGTGCGGGCAGCTTCAAGCGTGCGTTCGAGCCGGTTCTCAAAATGATTGAGAACGCAGACAGTCTCGAACAGCTCCGCGAGCTGATGGAGGATGACACAGCCGTCGCCAAACTCTACGCTGCGATGGATGTCTCCGAGGTCGAGGAGCTGCTGCAGAAGGTTATGCTCTACGCCGATCTTGAGGGGCGGGTGGTCGAGGATGGATGAGTTCACCGCGCTTTTTAGCCGCAAGGACATGACCTTTGAAGAAGCGGTCGCGTACTTCAAAGAGCGCGTCCCTGTCACCGCCTCGCGGTTCTATCAGATCGCCGCCGAGTACCGCGCCCTCGCCTTTACGGTCAGCGGCTACACGAAGGCGCAGGTGCTCAAGAAGTTCTACGACGAGCTGCTGGCCGCGCTGGAGGAGGGTAACAGCCTTGCGGAGTTTCGCGAGAACATGAACGACTTCCTCGAAGCAGAGGGCTACGAGGGCATCACGCCCTACCAAGCCGAGAATATCTTCCGCACCAACATCCAGACGGCCTACAATGTGGGCCACTACAAGCAGATGACCGAACCGGGCGTCAAGGCGCTGCGGCCCTACTGGCAGTATGACGCCGTCAACGACTCAAAGACCCGCCCGAGCCACCTTGCGATGGATGGGCGCGTGTTCATGGCGGACGATCCCATTTGGGACACATGGTTCCCACCCAACGGCTTCAAGTGCCGCTGCACGGTCAAGACGCTCTCCAAGCGCCAGATGGAGCAGCGGGGGCTGACGGTGGAGACCGAAGCACCGAGGGCAGCGCGGCTGGAGGATGGGCGCTTCGTCAACATCCTGCCCGACCCGCAGTTCGATACCAACCCCGCCAAGGTACGCTATCAGCCAGACCTCACAGGCTACCCCGAGCCACTCAAAAAGGCGTACCAAGAGCGCGAAAAGGGGAACACTCCGCCATAAGGCCACAGAGCCCCGCTGTGCGCGTTTTGCTCTCGGCAGGGTAATTTGACGGGTGCGGCAAATAAGGGGCGTGCGCACGCGCTCTAACGCCGTTTCCGGGCGGTTCGCGGCGACACCAAAGGAGGACAGATGCAAATGGATAGTTTTTTGACCCTGAAAGGCGGCAATGTGGAGCTCGTGGGAGCGCCGGAGACGATCTTCGTCCTCCCCATCGGCCACGTTGTCAGCTCGAAGGGTGAGTTTGATGTAGACGATGAGAGTTACAAGGCGATGAAGGCGCAGATCGCCAAGCGCGGCGTGGATCTCGTCGTTGACTACGAGCATCAGACGCTCAAAGGGTGCGAGGCACCCGCAGCCGGATGGGTGAAGGAGCTGAAGCTGGAGGACGGGCAAATTAAGGCCGTCGTCGAGTGGACGCCCCGAGGGGCGCGGTACCTTGAGAACAAGGAGTACCGCTACCTCTCCCCGGTCGTGAATGTCCGCAAGGCGGACAACAAGGCGGTCGGGCTCCACTCGCTGGCACTTACCAACACTCCGGCGATCGAGGGGATGAACCCCATCGTCAATTCAGACAATTTTGAAGGAGGACAACATTCTATGGACATCAAGAAGCTGGCGGAACTGCTCGGTTTGAGCGAGGACGCCACGGAGGAGCAGGTCGTGGAGGCACTCAAGGTTTGCCTCGCCGAGAACCGCAGCCTCAAGGAAGCGGAGAAGCAGCCGCCCGAGAACGTCGTGGCGAACAAGGCGGTCTGCGAACTGCTGGGTCTGAAGGCGGGCGCTGCCGCCGAGGACGTGACCGCAAAGATCATGGAGCTCAAGAGCGGCACGGTCGACGGCGTCAACCTCGCCGAGGAGCTGAAGGCGCTCAAGCAGCAGAATGCGGAGCGCGAGGCCAACGACGCTGTCATCCTCGCCCTGAAGGCGGGTAAGATCACCCCGGCGCAGAAAGAATGGGCTAAGAGCTACGCCTTGAGCGACCCGAAGGGCTTCGGCTCCTTTGTGGAGAAGGCCCCGCAAATCGTGCCGATGGACAAGATTGAGCTGGACGACGTCAAGGCCCTCAAGAGCGACGCGCTGGACGCCGACACGCTGCTGGTCTGCAAGCAGCTCGGAATCTCGCCCGACGACGTCAAGAAGTACGGTATGAAGGAGGACTAAGATCATGGCAAAACTGACTGATGTGAGAGATACCCCTGAGATCGCCAACGGCGCAAAGGTCATCGCGGTGCCTGTGAAGGGCGGTACCACCATTTATCAGGGCGCACTCGTCGCTCTGGACGCGAGCGGCTACGCAATCCCCGGCAAGAAGGCCGAGAGCCTGACCGCTGTGGGCCGCGCCGAGGAGACGGTGACAAATACGGGTGCAGACGGCGAGTTGGTCATCCGCGTCGCTCGCGGCGTATTCGTCTTTGACAACACCGCTACCGCTGCGAATAAGATCACCGCCGCCCATGTTCTCAAGCCCTGCTACATGGAAGACGACCACACCGTCACGGCGCTCGCCACGGGCGCGTCCGTGGCTGGCACCGTCATCCGCGTGGATGACGAGGGCGTCGCCGTCGAGTGCGGAGGCTACATTCCCGCTGCTGCCGCCGCAAGTGTGGGCGGCTAATCGAGTAAGGAGGTACATCCATTATGATCATCACCCCGCAGGCCCTTAGAGGCATCTATACCGCCTTCAACACGGTCTTTAACAAGGCGTTTGAAGGGCAGCATCCCACCTATGAAAAGGTCGCGACCGTCGTGCCCAGCACCAGCGAATCCGAGACCTACGCATGGCTCGGTGACATCCCCGGCATGAGGGAGTGGATCGGTGAGCGCGAGATCCAGAACCTCTCCGGCTCCGCCTACACCATCAAGAACAAGGACTTCGAGCTGACTGTCGGCGTAGACCGCAACGCGGTCGAGGACGACAAGATCGGCCTCTACAATCCTTCCATTCAGATGCTCGGCGAGTCCGCCGCGCTGCATCCCGACGAGCTGGTCTACGGTCTGCTGGCCAACGGCTTCACCGAGAAGTGCTACGACGGCAAGGCGTTCTTCGCTACCGACCACCCTGTCGGCAAGGACAAAGCAAGCAACAAGGGCACCGCGAAGCTGAGCATGGACGCCTACAAGACGGCGCGTACATCCATGATGAGCCTGAAGAACAGCAAGGGTCGCCCTCTGGCGCTGGTTCCCGACCTGCTGGTCGTGCCGCCTGCACTGGAAGCGGACGCCCGCGACATCCTCGTCGCCGACTTCATTAACGGCACGAAGAACACCATGCAGGGCACGGCGGAGATCCATGTGGAGCCTCGCCTCGCAAGCGACTCCGCTTGGTTCCTGCTCTGCACCAAGCGTCCCGTCAAGCCGCTGATCTACCAGCAGCGCAAGAAGGCGAAGTTCGTCTCCAAGACCAACGAGACCGACGACAACGTCTTCATGAGCAAGAAGTTCATCTACGGCGCAGACTCTCGCGGCAACGCGGGCTTCGGCTTCTGGCAGATGGCCTACGGCTCTGACGGCACCACCACCTAAACCGCCCGGGGCAGAAAGGAGGGCACGGCATGAGCTACAGCACACGCGCTGAAGTACGGGACATGATCAAGGATGACGCGCTCAACGCGATCATCGGTGACACCTTCATTGAAGACCCCGCCGAGCGTGAAGAGCTGGTCTCCCCGATCATCGATGCGGCGATCGCCGACGCGGACGCAGAGATCGACGGCTACCTCGCCAAGAGGTACGCCGTCCCTCTGGCCCCGGCCCCGAGGGTCATCAACAAGTTCTCCAAGGACATCGCGGTCTACAATCTGTTCTCCCGCATCGGCATCGACGAGGGGACGGATCAGAAGACCTACCTGAACCGCTACAACGCGGCGATCAAGTTCCTCACGCTGGTCGCGGAGGGCACGGTGTCCATCGGCACGGAGACGGAAGACCCGGCGAGCGCAGCGGCGGGTGGTTTTAAGGTCAAGTCCAACAGCCGCCTGTTTACCCGCGAGAAGATGAGGGGGATGTAACGCATGGCCATGTACAGCATCCGGCTCGACGGCGACACGCGGGCGATGCTCCGCAGGATCAGGAGCTTCTCGGAGATCGACAAGCAGGGCATCAATGCGGCACTGGCTGAGGGCGCGCGCGAGTCGACGCTGGAACGGTTCAAGCAGAGCAAAGGCCCGGACGGGCGCAGATGGAAGACCTCCATCCGCGCCGCACAGGAGGGCGGCAAGACGCTCATCCAGTCCGCGCAGCTCCGCAACTCCATCCACGCCAAGTCGGACACCTCCGGCTTCGCGCTCGGCACGAACGTCAAGTATGCGGCGACGCATCAGTTCGGAGAACCGGGCCGCACCATCCGGGCGCGGAAGAAGAAAGCCCTCCGTTTTCAGGTGGGCGGCAAGTGGGTCACGAAGAAGCAAGTCCGCATCACCATCCCGGCCCGTCCCTTCCTCGGTCTCTCAGAGGACGATATGCAGGAGATGAAGGCGACGGTCGAGGAGTTCATCCAGAAGGAGGATTGATCTCTTGCTCTACACGGAAAGCAAGCAATATCTCATCGACAAGCTGAAAGCGGCGGGCATCAAGTCCAAGCCGTTTACCACAGAGAAGGCTCTGGAGAAGAGCCAGGAGTCCCACATCGGCGCGGTCTTGTTCGAACGTGAGACTTTCACCCGAAACGGTTCCAAAAAGAGATACAGAGACGAAGAGGGAACGCTGCACAAAAGGCGGAAGATCATGGAACGGGCGACCACGTTCGGCGTGATCATCGGCGGCTACACCGATAATGAAGTCGAGGAGATATTTGACCGCTTTGTGGCGAGTCTTGACCGTGGCATCTACATCGACGGCAACTTCGTCCCCATTGAGATTGAGGGAGCGGATTGGGTCGACAAGGACGACTCACTCCTGAAAGCACAGGTCGCCGTGCAGGTGATGATCACCTTCAACGGCGGCGTTTACCGCGACACGGGCTTCGCACCTCTGACCGATGTCAGAGTGACGTCCGTGGAGAAGATCACATGAAAGGAGCCTACAGATGGCGACTAAAACACAGAAGCCGGAAGGCGCTGCCGCACCGGAGCTTGTGCCGATCGACAAGCTCCGTGAGCAGCACAAGGTTGGGCGTGCCACCTACGCGGGCGTATGCGCCGCGAATGGCTGGCGGCCCGGTAAGGCGATGACGGAGGATGAGTTCCTCGCCGCCGTCGCCAAGTTCAACAACAGCCCGATGAACGGGCGTAAGAGTAAGGAGGCGAGGAAGTAATGCTTAGAGATGTACGCAGCAACGTCACGGACGGACTGCTCGGCTTCGCCACGGCAACGGGCGACGGTCTGCACATCAAGATCGGCGTCTCCCCCTCTGTCACCGAAAAGCCCATCACCATCCTCGGCAGCATGGGCGCAAGCACCATCAAGTCCAAGCTGGGCCTGTCCCCGCTGGCCGATGCGGTCATGGACGCGGTGCAGGGCGGCGCGGCCCGCGTGTTCTGCATCCCCGTCGCCGCGAGCACCGCTGGCACGATCGGTGAGGTCACGAAGACGGGCGACGGCGGCGGCAGCGTGACCGTGCAGGGCTCGCCCAACAACGCCTACGCGCTCACCGTGCGCTTCACCGCGCAGGGCGGGCTCAACACCGCGGCCTTCGTCTACTCCATCGACGGCGACAACTTCTCAGATGAGATCACCGTCCCCGTCACTGGCAGCTACGAGATCGAGGGCACGGGCCTGACGATCAAGTTCGCCGAGGCGAGCTCGCCGGATCAGAAGCCCAGCTCCTTCCTCGTGCGCGACACCTACACCCTCAAGACCACTGCACCGAGCATGACGAACGGCGATGTGCTGGGCGCGATTGAGAAGATCAAGAGCTTCAACGAGGAGTTCGAGTTCGTCCACATAGTCGGCGGGAGCACGGTGGAGCTGTGGGAGGCGGTCAGTGAAGCACAGAAGGAGCTGATGACGGTCTGCCACAAGCCCTGCTTCTTCCTCATGGAGGCCGCCTATCCCGCCGACGAGGCGGATGGTGACCTGAGCGATTGGGCGCTGCAGATGGAGGCAGACCGTAAGCGGATCAAGAACTCCGACATTCAGGTCTGCGCCGCATGGGGTCGCCTTGTGCGGCTGGACGGCACCACGCAGATTGTCAACCTCGCGGGCCTCGCCTCCGGGCGCTACGCCATGACGAAGGTGAGCGTGTCCATCGGCAAGACCAAGGACGAGGATGCGCTGGGTTTCCCCAAGACGAAGCTGCTGGAGCTGGTTCCCATCGGCTACGACAGCACCGTCATTGAACTGCTGGACGTCGCGGGCTACATGACCTTCCGCGAGTACGACGGCCTTGACGACATCTTTGTCTATCACACGAAGATGATGTGCAAGGACGGCAGCGACTTCCGTTATGCCGAGGATGTGCGTGTGAAGAACAAGATCATCCGCGAGACACGAAAGAAGGCGCTGCAGTTCAAGAACGACGACATCGACCTTGAGGACATTCAGGGCGAGCTGGACGCGCGGGCGAAGTTCATCAGCGTGCCGCTTGACCGCATGGTGGAGGACAAGGAGATCAGCTCCTATGAGACCACCGTGGACGAGAGCTGCTACGATACCTTCCTCGAAGATGAGACCATGAGCGTCATCATCCGCTACCTCTCCAGAGGCTACATCCGCGAGGTCGTTATCGACATCGGGCGCTCGGCTCTGAGCAGCAACTAAGGGAGGAGGACAGGCAATGCTGAAGGTAAACGGAAAAGCCTATGATTGGGGCGACGTGGATCTGAAAATCCCCGGCCTGAACATTCAGGTGCAGGAGATCAGCTATGACGACGAGCTGGAGATAGAGGAAGTCTACGGCTACGGCTCCAAGCCGCGCGGCTACGGCACAGGCAACTATAAGGCGTCCGGCAAGCTCTCCATGCTCCGCGACGACTACGACGATCTGCTGGCCTACTGCAAGCAGAAGGGCGTTCCCTTCTACAAGATGGAACTGCCCTCCATCA
>CALDBJ010000063.1 GCA_937937835.1 uncultured Collinsella sp. | reverse complement strand
CTGCGGAGCCCCTTTGCGTCCTGCGGAATGTTCCGGAGAGAAACCCCGTCACGCCCCCGGATCCCCTGCGTTTACGGCCTTGAGGTCGGCGTGGGCGGAGATCGTGGCTGATGGGGATACGTGTCCCGGTCGCTGTTTCGCGGCTTTGCCGCGAAAGGCGCGTTACTTTGGGATGGGTGGGGAATGTGGTTGTTGCGGCAACTGGTCCCCGCCATAAATTACCCTTGGCATACTTGCGCGAAAACCTGCCCGTGCTACACTTGCAATTGCTGTTTCAGGGCGGGGTGAAATTCCCCACTGGCGGTAAATCGGGCGGTGTCAAAGGGACGCCGTGGCGCAGGCGAGACGCCTGTGACCGAGCCGATGAGTCCGCGACCCGTGCGTGCGTTGGTTCGCATGCCGGCTGAACTGGTGAGATCCCAGTACCAACGGTTAGAGTCCGGATGAAAGAGGCAGGTGATCTTATGTCTGAACAGTCGCAGCATATCCATTTTGAGAACACGAATAGGTGGAGCACCAAACAGCTCGTTACCATGGCGTTGATGTGCGCCTTGGGAGCACTGTTTATGTATGTGCAGCTGCCCATCCTTCCCTCGGCGCCGTTTTTGACGTATGACCCGTCGCTGGTGCCGGCGATGGTGTGTGGATTTGCGTATGGCCCTGGTGCCGGCACCGCTGTTGCCGCTATGGCGATCGTTATCCATGCGCTTACCACGGGCGATTGGGTCGGTGCGCTTATGAACTTGGTTGCCACGCTGGGCTATATTCTGCCTGCGGCTATCGTCTACCAGAAGATGCATACCTATAAGGGTGCCGTGATTGGCCTGATGCTCGGCGTCATTGCCGCTACGGCGCTGTCCATGGTCGCGAACCTGACCATCGGCGTTTGGTTCTGGTATGGCTCGGCCGATGTGATTCTGCCGCTCATGCTTCCCGCCGTTTTGCCGTTTAACCTCATCAAGACCGTGCTCAACTCGGTGTTGACGCTGGCGGTGTATAAGGCAGTCTCCAACCTCATCACGCCTAAAAAGGACCAGGTCAAAGGCCGCGCATGATTGAGTGTCGGGGCGTTTCCTTTAGCTATGACGGTGCTGCACTGGCGCTCGATGGCATCGATCTGAACATCGAGGATGGCGAGTTTTTCTGCATCCTCGGCGGAAACGGGTCGGGTAAGTCGACGTTTGCCAAGCATTTGAACGCGCTGCTGCAGCCCGATACGGGAACGGTGTGCGTCAACGGCATGGACGCGTCCGATCCCGAGCTGGTTTACGATATCCGCTCGACTGCGGGCATGGTGTTCCAGAATCCCGACGACCAGCTTGTGGCGACGCTTGTCGAGGACGATGTTGCGTTTGGCCCCGAGAACTTAGGGGTCGAATCGGCCCAGATCGCGCAGCGCGTGCGCGAGGCGCTGAAGGCCGTGGGTCTGGTGGGCTTTGAGCGCCACGAGACCCACGCTCTCTCGGGCGGACAAAAGCAGCGCGTGGCGCTTGCCGGCGTGCTCGCCATGGAGCCGCGCGTGCTCATTTTGGACGAGGCGTCCTCGATGCTCGATCCGCGCGGGCGCAAGGGCCTTATGAAGGCCTGTCACGCGCTGCACGAACGCGGCATGACCATCGTGATGATTACGCACTTTATGGAAGAGGCCGCCGAGGCCGATCGAGTCGCGGTGTTTCGGGCGGGGCGCGTTGCCATGTTGGGCACGCCCGATGAAATCTTGACGCAGGCGGACGAACTCGCGCGGCTGAACCTGGATATGCCGGCATCGTGCTGTCTTGGCAGGGCGCTTCGTGCGAAGGGCGTGCCCGTTCACGCGCAGGTGCGCGAGGCGGATATGGTCGCCGATATAGCGCAGGCTTATGCCGAGCGGAGTAGGACAGGCATCGTCGGGCGGCCTTTTGCGTCCGATCTTCGTATTCCCGACAACGTTTCCTCTGCGCTCGATGGCGCAGACGCGCCGGAGCCCGTCATCGAGATTTCGCACCTTTCGTATAGCTATTCGCTGAGCGCCCGTGAGCGTCGCCGTTGGCACAAGCGCTCAGCCGCCGAGGGCACATCGAACAAGCAGGCCCTCTGGGGCAACGACCCTAGCAGCCCCTGGGCGTTGCGAAATGTGTCGCTAACGGTGCGTCGTGGCGAGTTCCTGGGCCTTGCGGGCCATACCGGTTCGGGTAAATCGACGCTGGTTCAGCATCTCAACGGTCTGATTCGTCCCCAGGAGGGTTCCGTTTACGCATTGGGGCTCGACCTGGTAAACAAGAAAGATGCCGCCGCGGTTAAGGCAAAGGTCGGCGTGGTGTTTCAGTATCCAGAGCGTCAGCTGTTTGCCGAGACCGTGGCACAGGACGTGGCATTTGGTCCGCATAACCTTGGGTTGTCGCAGGCCGAGGTTGCCCGCCGCGTTGCGTCATCGCTCGCGCGCGTGGGCCTCGACCTGGCCACGGTGGGCGACAAGAGCCCCTTTGAGCTCTCGGGCGGGCAGCAGCGGCGCGTGGCGTTTGCTGGCGTGCTTGCCATGGAGCCCGAGGTCCTGGTACTCGATGAGCCCATGGCGGGGCTCGATCCGGCAGCCCGCAGGGATTTCCTGGAGCTCATCGGCCATCTTCATGACGAGGGCCTGACCGTCGTCATGGTTTCGCACAGTATGGATGACCTGGCCAATTGCTGCGACCGTATTGTCGTGATGAACAAAGGTGCGGTGTTTGCCGAGGGCACGCCCGCTCAGGTTTTTGCGCATGCGGATGAGCTTAAATCAATCGGCTTGGGTGTTCCCGCTGCCCAGCGCATGGCGCTGGCGCTTGCGAAGACAGGCGTGCCGCTGCGCTTTGACGGCCTCTATACGGTTGAGTCGTTGGCCGACGAGTTGGCAGATTTGCTGATCGGTTGCTCAGACGGTTCTTCTAACGTTTCGGACAAGGCCAAATCCAAGACGGTCGCGCGAGAGGAGGGCTGCTAATGGAGGCGTTTTCGTTTGGCAGCTACTATCCCGGCGATAGTGCAATCCACCGCCTGGACCCGCGAACCAAGTTGCTCCTGGGCTTTGTGTTTCTGATCACGACGCTCACGGTCAGCAGCTTCCGCGGACTGGTCCCGGTCGCAATCTTCGTTGTCCTGATCTATGCCGTGTCCCGGGTGCCGGCTCGTCGCGTCCTGTCATCGATGGCACCGCTGCTGGCGATTGTCGCGGTGGTCGCGGTGCTCAACCTGTTTTCCGACCAGAGTGGGCGCATTCTGTGGCAGCTCGGCTTTTTGCAGATAAGCGAGGGCTCGCTACATTCCGCCGCCTTTATGGCGTGCCGCCTGACCTTGATGATGGCCGGTATGAGCGCTATCACGCTCACCACACCGACGCTCGACCTCACCGCGGGCTTTGAGCGCCTGCTCGCGCCGTTTGCGCGTGTGGGACTTCCTGCGCACGAGCTCGGCATGATCATGGGTATCGCGCTGCGCTTTATGCCGCAGTTTGCCACCGAGATGAAGCAGACGGCCGATGCGCAGGCGAGCCGCGGTGCGCGCGTGACGGGAGGCCCGCTCGGCGGCGTGCGTATGCTCGGCAGTGTGGCGATTCCGCTGTTCACGGGCGTGTTCCGTCATGCCGAAACGCTGTCTGCCGCCATGGATGCCCGTTGCTATCATGGCGAGCAGGGCCGCACACGTCTGCATGCGCTTGCATTTGGCCGCGGCGACGCGTTGGCGGCGGTGGTGACGGCGTTGCTGCTCATCTGCGTCATTGTCATCAATCTTCAACTTGTTTAGGCGCGATTCGAGCGCAGGAAAGGGGTCCCTATGACCGACAACGATCGCACGGCGCAGCTCGAGCGCGCCTGTTCGTATCTTAGGCGTATTCCGGGGTGGTATCTCGCCACGATCGACGTGACGGACGGACATCAGCCGCGCGTGAGGCCGTTCTCGTTTGCCATGGTCGATGATGGCAAGCTGTGGTTTTGCACCTCGCGCGATAAGGACGTGTGGGCCGAGCTCAGCGCGAACCCCAAGTTTGAGGTTTCGGGTTGGAAACCGGGGGAGTGTTGGATTGTGCTGACCGGCGAGGCCGCGCTCGAGGACGACGCGGTCGTGAGCGACCGGGTGCGCCAAGCCGGCTTTAAGCACATGGTGGGCATCGGCGAGCAACACGATAGTGCCAACGACGGTCGCCTTGCGTTTTTCTCGGTGCGAAATATCGCCGCCCGCTTCTGTGATATCGACGGCAGCGAGGAGCGCCTGGAGCTTTAGCCCTAGGGTAGCTAAAACAGCTCCGACCCAAAAAGACTAGTGCCAGGAGGACACATGGACGGATTGAATACGGTGTTGGAGTATCTGACGTCGGTGCCGGCATGGTATTTGGCGACGAGCGTTGACGGACAGCCGCATGTGCGTCCGTTTTCGTTTGCGCAGATCCAGGACGGCAAGCTGTGGTTTGTAACGGCGCGCACCAAAGACGTGTGGCAAGAGCTGCTGCAAAATCAACGCTTTGAGGCCACGAGTTGGTGGCCGGGCCATGGCTGGCTCATCTTGCGCGGGCGTGCGGGTCTGGATGACCAAGCCGCTCCCGATATGCGCGAGGCAGGCTGGAAGCACCTGGAGCGCCTAGGCGAGCACTACGAGGGCGCAGACGATCCCACGCTCGTCTTCTTTAGCGTGGAGGAACCCGAGGCCTTTATCTGCAACCATGACGAATGGGTGCCAGTCGAGCTCTAAACGAGTCTCTCAGCAAGCTTCGACAATTCAAATTCTCGCATGTAGCGGGCCCCACATTGCAACGTCACCGTAAGGTGCATTGGGCAATGTGGGGCCCGTATTCATTTGTCAATTCCTTCGAGTGAATGTGTCGGGACTGTTTCAATGCATGAATATGTAAAAGATTTGCGTATATATGCATCTTTTGGTGCTAAAGTTTCAACCCACTTCATAACGACGGCTGCGGGATGCGCATTGGTGCATAACTGCAGACAAGGAGTCTGATATGTCATTAAAGGTTGGAATCGTCGGTGCGGCTGGATATGCCGGTGCCGAGCTCATTCGCCTCGTCCTCGGTCATCCCGAGTTTGAACTTGCTGCCATTACGTCCAACGCCGATGCCGGCCAGCCGTTGTCTGCGGTGTACCCGAGCTTCGCCGGCGTAAGCGATCTTGTCTTCACGACGCATGATGCCCCCGAGCTCAAGAACTGCGATACGGTCTTTTTGGCCGTGCCGCACACGGCTGCCATGGCACAGGTGCCCGCCCTGCTTGCCGCGGGGGTCTCCTGCATTGACCTCTCGGCCGACTATCGCCTGAGCGATCCGGCCACCTTTGCGGCCTGGTATGCCGCCGAGCACACGAGCCCCGAGCTACTCAAGAGCCGCGCCTTTGGTCTGCCCGAGCTGTTTTGCCAGGATTTGGAGACTGCTGCATCCGACCACGCCGACGGCAAGCCCGTGCTGGTTGCCTGCGCCGGTTGCTATCCCACCGCAACGAGCCTTGCCGCTGCGCCTGCCGTGCGCGCCGGCTGGGTTGCCCAGGGCGGTCCCGTGATCGTTGACGCTATCAGCGGTGTAACGGGTGCCGGTAAGTCCTGCAACGTCCGCACGCATTTTTGCAGCGCGGACGAAAACCTGGAGGCCTATGGCGTGGGCAAGCATCGTCACACGCCCGAAATCGAGCAGATCTTGGGCTTAACCGATCGCGTCGTCTTTACCCCGCACCTGGCACCGCTCAAGCGCGGTCTGCTCTCTACGGTGACGATGCCGCTTATGCCGCAGGCTATCGACACCTTGACCCTTGAGGACGTTGTCGACCATTACAAGCAGTTCTACGCCGGTCGCACCTTCGTGCGCGTACTCGATGCCGGCCAGCAGCCCAAGACGGCTTCGGTCGTCGGCACCAACGCCGCCCAGATCGGCCTCGCGCTCAACAAACGCGCGGGCGTTCTGGTGGCTACGGGCGCCATCGACAATCTGTGCAAGGGCGCAGCAGGCCAGGCGGTCCAGTGCGCCAACATCGTCTTTGGATTCGATGAGCGACGAGGCTTGCCCACAGTGGCGTGCCCGGTGTAGCACATTCGATTGTTGACGATTTGGTAGTCGGGCATCGAGTGGGGCGCCACTCTTAAGCTGGTCTCATGATTGTGACTGGCATGGCGCACCAACCGATGTCCGTTTTTTGTTTGACATAAGGAGTCATAAAGACGATGAATACCGAGCTGTTTGATATCAAGATTCGCGCCGTCGAGGGTGGCGTTACGGCAGCGGCCGGCTTTAAGGCCGCAGGCATCCATGCGGGATTTCGGAAGAATCCCGAGCGTCTGGATTACGCGCTCGTCGTGCCCGATAAGCCCTGTCCCGGTGCCGGCGTGTTTACTACCAATCGCTTTTGCGCGGCGCCCGTGCAGGTGAGCCGCGCCAACCTGGGCGGTGCGGACAAGGGCTACGGTATCATCGCCGGCGTTTCGATCAACTCTGGCAATGCCAACGCCGCCACGGGTGAGACCGGCCTTGCATGCGCGCGCGAGACATGCAGCATCGCATCGCAGGTCATCAGCTGCGAGCCCCAGCAGATTCTGGTTGCCTCCACGGGCGTGATTGGCCAGATTCTGCCGATCGACACGTTTGAGACCGCCATTCCTGCTGCCTACGAGGCGCTCTCCGCCCACGGTGGAGCCGATGCCGCTCGCGCCATCATGACGACCGACACGCACTCCAAGGAGTACGCCGTGTGTTACCGCAGCGAGGCCGCGGGGCACGCAGGTAATGCCTATACGGTGGGCGGTATGTGCAAAGGCTCGGGTATGATCATGCCCAACATGGCCACCATGATCGCAGTCATCACTACCGATGCCCCCGTCGAGCCGGCGGCGCTTCACGCCCTGTTACTCTCCACCGTCAAGCAGACCTTCAACAAGGTAACGGTCGATTCCGACACCTCGACCAACGACACCTGCATCATGCTTGCTTCCGGCGCTGCCGCAGATGCCGAGCCTATTGTCGAGGGCTCTGACGCCTTCGGCGAGCTGGCCTTTGCCGTGCATGAGGTGTGCGAGAGCCTGGCGCGCAATATCGCCGCCGATGGCGAGGGCGCATCCAAGCTTGTTACGGTCAACGTTACCGGCGCCGTGAACGACGAGGAGGCCGATATCGCCGCTCGCGCCGTTGCCAACTCGCCGCTCGTTAAGACCTGCATCGCCGGCCACGACTGCAACTGGGGCCGCGTCGCCATGGCACTCGGCAAGTGCGGCGTGAAGTTTAATCAGGAAGACGTTTCCATCGACATGATGGGCATGCCTGTCTGTCGCGATGGTCTGACTGTTCCCTTTGACGAGGACGAGGCTCTACGACGTTTCGAGGCGCCCGAGATCGTGATCTCGGCCGACCTGGGCGCAGGCGACGCGGCAACGACCGTGTGGACCTGCGACCTCACGCACGAGTACATCTCCATTAACGGTGACTACCGTTCCTAGATTCCAGGCACGCTGCGCATCTTGCCGCGATTGCGGACAGCGGAGCACGGCGCGATAACGATACGAAAGACGAGGCAGATTATGAAATTCGCACGCGATTGTCGTTCGAGCGAATCCAACGAAGCAACCGCGCAGCTGCTGTTCGAAGCGCTGCCGTGGATTAAGAACCTGACCGGCAAGACGGTTGTTATCAAATATGGCGGAGCCGCCATGGTTGATGAGCAGCTGCGCCGCGACGTGATGAGCGACATCGTTTTGCTCAAGATCATCGGTATGCGCCCCGTCATCGTGCATGGCGGTGGCAAGGCTATCAACGAGGCGCTCAGCCACTACGACATCCCCGTCGAGTTTAAGAACGGCCAGCGCGTGACTACGCCTGCCACCATGGACATCGTGCGTGAGGTACTGGGCGGCAAGGTCAATCAGGAGCTGGTCGCGGCGCTCAACCACCACGGCAACCTGGCCGTGGGCGTGTCCGGCAGCGACGCCGGCACCCTTATCGCCGAGCCGCTCGACCCAGAGCTCGGCCGCGTGGGCAAGGTCACGCACGTCAACACCGACTATATCGAGCGCCTGCTCGATAGCGAGTACATCCCCGTCATCGCTACCGTCGCGGCGGGGGAGGACGGTGGTTTCTTCAACATCAACGCCGACACCGCCGCCGGTGCCGTTGCCGCGGCGCTCCACGCGCATAAGGCGATCTTTTTGACCGATGTCGATGGCCTGTACAAGGACTTTAGCGACAAGGACTCGCTTATCTCCAACCTAACGCTCGACGAGGTTAACGAAATGCTCTACGGCGGCGAGGTCGATAAGGGCATGATTCCCAAGCTGCGTGCGGCCGTCGATGCGCTTACCGTCGGCGTATTTCGTGCCCACATCATTAACGGTACTACGCCGCATTCGCTGCTCCTGGAGCTGCTGACCGATGCCGGCGTCGGCACCGTGATCCATTCCACCGAGACGGCTTACGAGTTCGATACGCATCCGCATCCGCTTTCGACGTTTGCTGCGCGTCTGACCGAGAACCTTGACGAGGTCGAGAAGCTTCAGAAGGTCTAGCTGACCCTCAGCCGCCCCATTCCTGCACCCATAGCCCCGCGCCGTCTGGCGCCCAACGAAAGGCATCTCATGTCACTTGCAGCTCAGCAATCGCTTGAATCCCATTACGTTATGCATACCTTTGGCCGCTCTCCGGTCGAGTTTGTCGAGGGTCACGGCATGAAGCTCACCGGCGACGATGGCCGTGAGTACCTCGACTTTCTTGCCGGCATCGGCGTGTGCAGCCTAGGTCATGGCGACCCGGCTGTGCTCTCGGCGCTCGAGGCACAGACCAAAAAGCTCATGCATGTCTCCAATTACTTCTACATCGAGCAGCGCGGACAGGTCGCGGCGCTGCTGTCCAAGCTTGCTAACGACGACGTAGGTGGTGCGCGCGTGCTTGCCGATGCCATTGCCGCCGGCGATGAGACCACGGCAGCTGCTCTTGGTGCCCCGGCTGCGGATGAGCAGGTTTGGGAGACCTTCTTTGCCAACTCTGGCGCCGAGGCCAACGAGGGCTCGATGAAGCTCGCGCGCCTGTACGCCAAGCGTGCCGGTAATGGCGGCAACACCATCGTGTGCATGCGCGGCGGGTTCCACGGCCGTACGCTCGAGACCATTGCCGCCACCATGCAGGATTGGCTGCAGGACAGCTTCCGCCCGCTGCCGGGTGGCTTTGTGGCCTGCACGCCCAACGATGTGGACGAGCTGCGTGCGATCTTTAAGCAGCTGGGGAGCGAGATTTGTGCCGTGATGCTCGAGCCGATCCAGGGTGAGAGTGGCGTGCACCCCATGACCGAGGAGTTTATGGCGGCAGCGCGTGACCTGGCACACGAAGTGGGCGCCGTGCTTATCGCCGACGAGGTCCAGTGCGGCATCTTCCGCTCCGGCAAGCCGTTTGCGTTCCAAACCTATGGCGTGGAGCCCGACATTATGAGCCTTGCCAAGGGCATTGCCGACGGCGTGCCCATGGGTGCCGTTGTGGCAAAGAAGGAGATTGCCGACGTGTTTAAGCCCGGCGACCACGGCTCGACCTTTGGCGGTAGCTGCTTGGCCATCGCGGCGTGTGCCGCGACGCTCTCCGCGCTTGTGCGTGGCGATTATGCCGAGCATGCTGCCAAGGTGGGTGCCTATATGGAGGCAAAGCTCGCCAAGCTGCCGCACGTGACCGAGGTACGTGGTCGCGGCTTGATGCTCGGCTGCGATCTGGATGACGCTGCGGGCGATGCGCATGACATTGTTGCCCGGGCGCTGGAGGCCGGTGCCGTGATTAACGCGACCGGAGCTCATACACTGCGTTTCCTGCCGCCGCTTGTCTGCGAGGAAGCCGACGTGGACAGCCTGATCGAGATTTTGTCGGACGTTTTGGCCTAACACAACGCAATAGCTCAATTTGGACCGGGTTCCGGACTGCGGACGTGCCCTATGCGGCACGATTCAGCGGTCTGGACCCCGTTTTGTCTTAGATTTGCTAAGGCGGGGGAGACCTGCTGGTCAAAAAACATCAAATATGAGTACTGTTACCGATTTGGTAGCAGCAATTTTGGACTAATAAGGCTAGATAGCAAGACGAAATGGCGATGAATACACGATTTTAATCCAACTGTTAGTCCTTATAATGGACACATGTTGCGTAACTTAGGCAAATACTATCTTATTATATGTTGCAAACAAAGTAGCAGTACTCATTTTTGCCATTTTTTGGCCACGGCCTTTGTGGCAGACGTGCTGGCGGGTTCGAATCCCATGCGCTGGGCACAAAAAAGAAAGGCCCCATCGCTGGGAGCCTTTTCAATCAAGTGGTGGGCGATGAGGGGTGTCCGCGTGCGGCTGGCGCCGCCCGCGCCCCGCTTCGTCGCTTCGCTCCTCGCGTGCTACGCTGGAAAACGCTTCGCGTTTCCTCAGCTCTGCACCCTTGCGGGTTCGAATCCCTCTGCACGGGGCCCAAAAAGGAAAGGCCCCCATCGCTGGGAGCCTTTTCAATCAAGTGGTGGGCGATGAGGGATTCGAACCCCCAGCCTTGTGCGTGTAAAGCACCTGCGCTAACCGTTGCGCCAATCGCCCGCAGGGATTGAGTATAGCGGAAACCCCGTGCTGTTCACCGCTAATCCATAACGAAACTTACGCGGCGACTTCGGCGCCCTTGTCCTCGTCGATAAAGAAGCGCTTGTACCAGATGAGGAACGTCAGCGTGGTATAGATCTTGCGCTGGTTGAGCGCGCGACCCTCAAAGTGATCGTCAAGCAGTTTCATGAGCGCATCGGTGTCAAAGAAATCAGCAGCCCACGGTGCGGTGAAGTATTCCTTTACGTAGTCGTAGTACTTTTGCTCGCGAAGCCAGAACTTGACCGGTACGGGGAAGCCCACCTTCTTGCGCGTTGCCCACTCGTCGGGCAGCGTGCGGTTGGCGGCGTGACGCAGGACGAGCTTGCAGCCTTCTTCGTTAACACGGTAGTTGGCGGGAATGTGCTCGGCAAACTCCATGACCTTCTTGTCCAGGAACGGGACGCGAAGCTCCAGAGAATGCGCCATGCACATCTTGTCTGCCTTGAGCAGGATGTCGCCCGGCAGCCACATGTTCATATCCAGATACTGTTTCTTGGAAAGCTCGCAGCAGTTGGGAACCTGCTTGTAGTACTCGGCGCACATCTCGGCGGCGTTCTTGCCGGTGTCATAAGCGGGCTTGAGCACCTCGTCGACCTCGGAGGGATCGAACACCTTTGCCTGACCCACATACCAACGCTCGGGAACCTCGGCGCATTTCGTCAGGAAGTTGTGGCCCTTAAAGTAGGGGAGATGCTGAACGAGCGAGCCCAGGGCGCGACGTACGCCGAGCGGCACGCGCTTCTTAAAGGAGCGCATCTCGGGGGTGTCCTCGTACCACTCATAGCCGGCAAACAGCTCGTCGGCACCCTCGCCCGAAAGGACGACGGTGACCTCCTCGGAAGCCATCTGCGCCAGATAGTACAACGGCACGCTGGACAGGTTCGATTGCGGTTCGTCCATGTGATACTGGATATCGGGCAGCGCATCGAAGAACTCGTCGGCGGTAATCATCTTGCGCACATTCTTGATGCCCAGCTTGTCGGAAAGCTCGGCAGCGTAGTTGGTCTCGTTGAAGTTCTTGTAATCGAAGCCGACAGAATACGTGGTGTCGGGCATGAGACAGGCGGCGATGTAGCTGGAGTCCACGCCGCCAGAAAGGAACGAGCCCACCTTAACATCGGCGATTCGGTGTGCAGCGACGCTTTCGTGCACAACCTTGTCGCACTCGTCCACGTACTCCTCGAAGGTCTTGGAGTTGTCGTCGGTGAAGTCACAGCTCCAGTAACGCTTGATGTCCATGGTGTTGGTCGTCAGGTCATACGTAAAGCAATGCGCCGGGGCAAGCTTGAACACGCCCTTAAAGAAGGTCTCCTCCGTGGCGGGGAATTGCAGCGTCAAGTAGGGGCGTAGCGCGTCGTGGTTGACAGCCTTCTCAAACTTGGGATGGTCCAGGAAGCTCTTGATCTCGGAGCCAAACAGCAGTGAGCCATCGGATGCCTGGTAGTAATAAAACGGCTTGATACCAAAGATGTCGCGAGCGCCGAAGAGTTTGTTCTTGTTCTGGTCGTGAATCACGAACGCGTACATGCCGCGTAGGCGGTTGACCAGGTCCTCGCCCCACTCCTCGTAACCGTGTACCAGGACCTCGGTATCGGCGTTGCAGTGGAAGGCGTAGCCGGCTGCCTCCAGCTCGGCGCGAAGCTCCTGGAAGTTGTAGATCTCTCCGTTGAAGACAATCGTGACCTTGCCGTCGTCGCTCGACATGGGCTGAGCTCCAGCTTCGGAAAGATCGAGAATCGAAAGACGACGGAAGCCAAGGGCAACGTTGTCGACGATATGCTGGCCGCCCATATCGGGACCACGGTGGATGATGCGATTCATCATGGCCGTGAGAACCAGCTCACTCTGTTCATCTGTACCGGTAAAACCGACAAAACCGCACATGCAAGATCCTTTCTGCTGACGGCTCAGGTGTACTGCCGCAAGGATCGCGGCAGCTGATGTCAAATAATCTTTACTATCATGCCAATCTTTTGTTTCGTGATAGGGCATAAGCGCCGAGCGAACCGAAAAAACCACGGCGTGACTCGTCCGGGCTTCCGGTAGCGGTTCCAAGATTTAGCAATCTGTGCCCGATACAAGATTGGGCGGCATATTACGATGGCTGCTAGTATTGAAAGGGTTTTGTTGAATCGGTTTGGTCTCGAGGCAATTGAGGCTGGGCTTAGCGAGAGAGGTCTTTGTATGTCGAGTCCGACACAAGAGAAGCTAACTCTGATGCGCTATATAGAGTTGCTCGAGGAAGATGACCTTGTTGTTTCCAGACCGAGCGCTTCGTGCGACCAGCGCATTGAGTTTGCAACTGATGACTCGCGCCAGGTGCGTCCGGGCACGTTGTTTGTCTGCAAGGGCCGTACGTTTAAGCGCGAGTACCTGCTTTCGGCAATCTCCGATGGCGCCGTGGCCTACGTTTCCGAGGTCGATTACGATGTTGATCTTCCCGCGGTGATTGTGAGTGATATTCGTCGCACGCTCGCCGTGGTGGCAGATGCCTTTTATGGGCACCCGTCGGGTAAGGTGAAGGTCTGCGCCTTTACAGGCACCAAGGGCAAGTCGACCTGTAGCTTTTATCTGCGCGGCATTCTCGCCAACGAGGCCAAGATTACGGGCTGTCATCGACCCGCTCTTAATACGGGCATTGAGTTCGACGACGGCATCGAGACGGGCCCTTCCAAACTGACGACCCCCGAATCCTTCATGCTGCAGTCTCGCATCGCGCATGCTGCGGAGGCGGGTGCCCCGTGGCTGGTTATGGAGGCATCGAGCCAGGGCCTCAAATACGAGCGCACGGGCAAGATCGCCTTTGAAGTCGGCGCCTTTACCAATATCGGCGAGGATCACATTTCGCCGATTGAGCATCCGACGCTCGAGGATTACTTTGCCAGCAAGCTCAAAATTTTCTCGCAGAGCCGTTTTGCCGTGGTCAATCTCGATATGGATAAAGTCGATCGTGTGCTCGAGGCGGCATCTCGTTGCGAACGTACGGTGACGTTCTCCCTGACCGACGAGCGTGCCGACGTGCTTGCGCTGGCGATTCGCAATGGTGACTGCGGCGTGGTGGCAACGGTGCGCACGCCCCGCTTTACGCGCGACATGGTGATTCCCACGCCGGTTAAATTCAATGTGTCCAACGCGCTTGCCGCTATTGCCTGCGCCGAGGCCCTGGGCATTTCCGAAGAGGGTATCGTCCATGGCTTTGAGGGCGTCTTCGTTCCCGGCCGTATGGAGCTCTATCCGTCCGTATCGGGCAAAATCTTGGGCGTCGTCGATTTTGCACATAACGGCATGAGCCTCGAGACACTTCTGCACGACTTGCGCGAGAACTATCCCGAGCGCGAGCTGGCGGTTGTATTTGGCGCTACGGGCGGTAAGGGTGTCGATCGACGCACCACGATGGGCATCGCCGCTGGCAAGTATGCCGACCGAATCGTGATTACCGAGGATGACCCCGGCCCCGAGGATGTCGAGGATATTTGCGCCGAGATCGCGCGCAACGTTCAAGCGCAGGGAAATGATAACTGGCAAATCGTGACTGATCGCGTTGCCGCTATCGAGACTGCCGTGCGCGAGACCGTCCGTCCTGCCGTGGTCATCGTGACCGGTAAGGGCGAGGAAGAGTGTATGCTGCGCAAGAACGGACCCGAGCCTTGTGAGCGCGACGGTTCGATTCTCAAGCGCACCCTTGCGGCGTACGATGCCTAAGACCAGAAGCCCCTTCTACGTAAATGGAGTGACCATGTCCCACAATACCCTGCCGACCGTCGCTGAGCTTTCGGGCGAGATGCGCGAGCGTCTTGCCAAGGTTAAGTACGTCTTTACCGACCTGGACGCCACGATGCTCGCACCCGGCTCGTGCGTGCTGCGCGACAACGACGGCAACCCCTCGACCAAGCTCGTCGAGGCTGTCGTGGCACTTGCCCGCGCCGGCATACAGGTGGTTCCCACTTCGGGCCGCAACCGCACCATGATCCACGAGGATGCGCGCGTGCTCGGCCTCAACTCCTACATCGGCGAGATGGGTGGTCTGGTCATGTACGACCTCAAGGCCAACGATTGGGAGTACCTGACCGGCGATATGCCTTACGATTCCGCCTGCGACCTCACGCCGCATCAGGTGATCGAGCAGACCGGCGTGTGCGAGAAGATTCTCGCCCGCTGGCCGCATAAGATCGAGTACCACAACGACATGTCGACTGGCTACAAGTACCGCGAGGTCACCGTCGGCATGCGCGGCGATGTGCCCGACGACGAGGTCCAGGCCATCCTGGACGAGGCCGGCTGCGGCCTGGTCTGGGCCTGCAACGGCCATCTGACCCATCTGTCCAAACCGACGACGCTCGAGCTCGAACGCGTCGAGGATGGCCGCGCGTTTAACATCAATCCCGCCGGCCTCAACAAGGGCGTTGCCATCGCACGTTTCTGTGAGCACCTGGGTATCGAGCGCGAGGAGACGCTGGCGCTCGGCGATTCCGAGTCCGACTTCTACATGGCTGACCACGTGGGCACGTTCTGCCTGGTCGAGAACGGTTTGACCAGCGCCGGCGCGCCCGAGTTCCTGGATGTTTGCGATAACGCCTACGTCACGCGCGGCAAGATTGTCGATGGCTGGGCGGCAACGGCAGAGCTGCTCGTCGCGGCCCGTTCGTAGTGCGGTCCTATCGCGCTGAGCCATATCTTTTCGAGAGAGAATCTGGTGAGGTAATGTCCGATATCGAGAATCCGGCAGGCGACACGCGCCCGATTGGCGTGTTCGATTCTGGTCTGGGCGGTCTGACGGTTGCACGCGCCATCGCAACGGCGTTGCCGCACGAGTCCGTCTACTACTTTGGCGACACCAAGCGCTGCCCCTACGGCACCCGCACCGAGGACGAGGTGCGCTCGTTTGCACTGCAGGCGGGCCGCTGGCTGTCGAAGCACGACGTCAAGATTATGGTCATCGCCTGCAATACGGCGACCGCTGCGGCCTTGCGTTTGGCCCAGCAGGTGCTCGACGTCCCCGTCATCGGTGTGATCGCACCGGGCGCACGCGCGGCAATCAACAGCACCCGCACGCGCCGGGTGGGCGTGCTCGCCACCAACCTCACCATTCGCTCAGGTGCTTACACGCGTGCCATTCAGGACCTGGATGCCGGCGTCGACGTATACGGCTGCCCTGCCTCGAGTTTTGTCGAGGTCGTTGAGCACGAGCTCGCCTCGGGTGCGCATCTGCAAGAGCAGTGGCTCGAGAACGAGGACATCTTTGATACGCCTGCCGTACGCGCGCTGGTCGGTGCCACGGTTGAACCGCTGCGCGACCACGGCATCGATACCGTGGTGCTCGGCTGCACGCATTTTCCGCTGCTCGTGGGGCCTATTCGCCATGCACTGGGTCCCGGAGTGCGCGTGGTGAGCTCCGCCGAGGAGACCACGCGTGAGCTGACCGATATTCTCACGCGCCGCGAGCAGCTGGCGGGCGACGCAGCCGAGCCGCAGCATCGTTTTGCAACGACGGCCGATAACATTGCCGAGTTTGCGGTGGCGGGCAGCTTTATCTTTGGTCAGCCGCTCAAGAGCATCGAACATATCGATATCGATGAGCTGAAATAGATAAAAGGTCACCGACCAAAAGCTCACGTTCACCTTTTGCCGAAAGGATTCTTCCATGGAGTATATGCAGGCCAATCGCGCCAACGGCCGCGCCGCCGATGAGCTGCGCCCCATCAAGCTTACCCGCGGCGTCATGAAGCACGCCCATGGTTCGTGCCTGGCCGAGTTTGGCGATACGCGCGTGCTGTGCGCCGCCACAATTGAGGAGGGCGTGCCGGGCTGGCGCAAGGGCGCCAAGGCCGGTTGGGTAACGGCGGAGTACGCCATGCTGCCGGCATCGACCGGCAAGCGCTGCAAGCGCGAGCATGCCAACCGCAAGGGTCGCTCCATGGAGATCGAGCGCCTCATCGGCCGCAGCCTGCGTACCGTCGTCAACATGAAGGCGCTCGGCGAGTACACCGTCACCGTCGACTGCGACGTGATTCAGGCAGACGGCGGCACGCGAACGGCGAGCATTACCGGCGCCTGGGTGGCACTGCACGACGCCCTTGCCATGTGGGTCGAGGCGGGTAAGCTCGAGCGCATCCCGCTCACGGGCCAGGTCGCCGCGATTTCCATGGGCGTTGTCGACGGCAACACCCTGCTCGACCTGGATTATTCCGAGGACAGTCACGCCGAGGTCGACATGAACCTTGTCGCCACCGATACCGGCGAGATGATCGAGCTCCAGGGCACTGGCGAGCAGGCGCCCTTCGACCGCAAGCGCCTCAATGCCCTGCTCGATTTGGGCGACAAGGGCATTGCCGAGCTCATCGAGCTCCAGCACCAAGCCCTCGCCTAACCTGCCAAAAAGGGACAGGTTTATTTTGGCAGGTTTTATCTGCGGAAACGCTGAACTGTAAGGCTGCTGCCGCGCGAGGGGAGGGGCTTGAGAGCCTAATTACCTTTTGTGTGGCGTTGTTATAAGAACAAGGAGGCCACTCATGGCACTTGAGAAGATCGACATCGACACCCTCGACCCGGCGGCGACCATCGTCGTGGCAACGGGCAACGCCCACAAGCTCACCGAGATCGAGGCCATTTTAGGCAAGGTTATGCCCGAGGTTCGCTTTGTGGCGCTCGGTCAGCTGGGCGATTTTGAGGACCCCGAGGAAAACGGCACGACGTTTTTGGAGAACGCCATCATCAAGGCGCAGGCTGCGGTAGAGGAGACGGGGCTCATGGCCATTGCCGACGATTCGGGTCTGGTCGTCGATGCGCTGGATGGTGAGCCCGGTGTGTATAGCGCGCGCTACGCGGGCGTTCACGGCGACGATGCCGCCAACAATGCCAAGCTCCTCGTTAACCTGGAAGGCGTGGCCGACGAGGACCGCACTGCGCGCTTTATGAGCGTCGTCGCGCTCATCGACACGGATGGTTTGGTCACCTATGGTGAGGGCGCCTGCGAGGGCGTTATCGCACACGAGGGTCGCGGCGATCACGGCTTTGGCTACGACCCGCTGTTCCTGCCGGTCGACACGCCGGGCAAGACCATGGCCGAGCTGACGGCGGACGAGAAGAACGCCATCAGCCATCGATTCCATGCGCTCGAGCACCTATCCGCCAAACTGACGGGCGAGGAGTAGGCCGTGCGTGCGGTAGTGCAGCGCGTGCTCAACGCCGGCGTGACGGTCGACGGTGAGCGCGTGGGCAAAATTGGGCGCGGCTATCTGGTGCTGCTGGGCGTGGGCCACGGCGACACGCGCGCCGAGGCCGATAAGCTGTGGGGAAAGCTCCGGGGCTTGCGCATTAACGAGGACGAGAACGGCAAGACCAACCTGGCACTTGCCGATGTCGACGGCGAGGTTCTCGTGGTGTCGCAGTTCACGCTGTTCGCCGATTGCCGTCACGGCCGCCGTCCATCGTTTACGGATGCCGGCGCCCCCGATGTCGCCAACGAGCTCTACGAGTACTTCCTGACGCTTGTTCGCCAAGATGTCGAACACGTGGCGCACGGCATCTTTGGCGCCGATATGAAAGTCGATCTCGTCAACGACGGTCCATTCACCATCGTCCTCGATACCGACAATCTGTAAGTAGCCAAATTAGCTACTTGCGCGTGGTTGTAACAGGGTGCTATAGTACTAGAGTTTTGTCTATCTTAGGGGTATTATCCCCTTTTTGAATTGCACCTTCTGGAGGCCCTGTTCATGGAAGAGATGGAAGTCAATCACGTCGACGACATCCACGAGAAGCTGACCGATATGGTGGGCGATCGCGTCAAGGTTAAGGCCAACATGGGCCGTACCCGCGTCGTCGAGCGCATGGGCACCATCAAGAGCGTCCACCCGGCCGTCTTCATTGTCGAGGTCGACGAGCGTCGTGGCCGCAAGTCGCGTCAGTCCTACCAGTATATCGATGTGCTCACCGGTCAGGTCGAGCTGTTCGACCCCGAGAGCGGCGAGCACATCTTTACCCCGCTCGGCAATCAGCTCGAGGAGCATTAACGGTGACCGATCGGTCCCTGACTCTTTCCGCGCCGGCAAAGATTAACCTCTACCTGGGGGTTCATACCGAGCGCGATGACCGCGGCTACCACAGGGTCGATTCCCTGATGGCGGCCGTCGGTCTTTCCGATACCGTGACGGTCACGCCGTCGCAGGCGCTGACCGTCCAGACGGTTCCAGCATCAGATTTTCCCATGCAAAAGAATACAGCGTATCGGGCTGCGGTTGCTATGGCCGAGCATTATGGTCGCGAGGCAAACATCTGCGTGACGATTGAGAAGCGCATTCCATTGTGCGCCGGCTTGGGCGGCCCCTCGACGGATGCGGCCGCGGTCATTGTCGCCTTGGCGGAGCTCTGGGGCATTGATCGCACCGACCCCGCGCTCGATGACATTGCGCGGGGCATTGGTGCCGACGTCCCGTTCTTTTTGCACGCGAGCCCTGCGTTTTACGTAGGTGGGGGAGACGTGCTGGCAACTGAATACTCCGCGCTGCCCGCGACGCCCGTTGTGCTGGTTAAGCCGCGGGAGGCGAGCGTTTCGACAATTGAAGCCTATCGACGTTTTGACGAGGCCCCGGTGCCTGCGGACAAGCCCGGCGCGATAGCTTCTGCCTTGCGTGCTGGTGATGCCGAGACGGCATATGCGCTCATCCATAACAACCTGGGTGTCATTTCCGCACAGATGGAGCCGCAGATTCAAACGGTCCTCGACTGGCTGCGTAAACAGGACGGAACCGTTGCTGTAGATGTGTGCGGATCGGGTGCCTGCTCGTTTGCCATTTGCGACACCGCTGCCACGGTCGAAAGGCTTGCCGATGCTGCCCAGCAAAATGGCTGGTGGGCCTGCGCGACTGAGCTTATTCCCAACACGGTTCAAATCGACGCGCCAAAGAAATAAAAATTTCTCTAGCACGCGGCGAAAATCTTTGTTACTATAGTCGAGCTAACGGGTTGTGGCTCAGTTTGGTAGAGCACTGCGTTCGGGACGCAGGGGTCGCTGGTTCAAATCCAGTCAACCCGACCAGAGCATGAGGAGGGACCGCTTCTTGCGGTCCCTTTTTTTAGCTAGTGTTGTGATACCGCGATACCCGCGGTATACTCATTCGAGCTTGTCTCGCTGTATTGTGGAGGTCTACATGTTTGGACTGAGGGCTCCTGAGCTCATCATTATTCTCGTCGTTGTCCTGATTATCTTCGGGCCCAAGAACCTGCCGAAGCTCGGCAAGTCCCTCGGCTCTACCGTCAAGAATATCCGCGAGGGTATGGAGGGCGACGATAAGGCCGAGACCAAGCAGGCCGAGGAGGTCGTGGTCGAGCAGTCCGAGGAGGACAAGGAGATCGCTGAGCTCGAGGCCAAGCTCGCTGCTGCCAAGAAGAAGCAGGCAGAGGACAGCGACGCGGACGCAGAGTAGTCCCATCCCTTTGGGGTGAGCACCTGACCGGCTTGCCCGCAGGCTAGCCGGTCTTTTTCGTTTTGTTGACAGTTGATTGTTTGATCAGAGTTGGGGAGATATCCGTATGGACGCAAGCCAGATCGTACTGACCGCTGAGGGCCGCCAGAAGCTCGTCGAGGAGCTCGCTTGGCGTGAGGGCGATTACGCCAAGGAGATCGTCGAGGACATCAAGGAAGCCCGCGCGTTCGGCGACCTTTCGGAGAACTCCGAGTACGACGCCGCTAAGGACAAGCAGGCCCAGAACGCCGCTCGTATTGCCGAGATCCAGGCCATCCTCGCCAACGCTCAGGTTGCTGCCACCACGGGCGACCTGACCGTCTCCATCGGTTCCACCGTTTCGCTGATTGATCCCAACGGCGAGGTCATGGAAGTCACGCTCGTTGGTACCACCGAGACCAACTCGCTCGAGCACAAGATTTCCAACGAGTCTCCGGTCGGCCATGCCATCATTGGTCATGGCGAGGGCGACTCCGTCGAGGTCGTTACGCCTTCCGGCAAGACTCGCGTCTACACCATCGCCAAGATCGCACGCTAGACCACGGTCCCGCGTAAAGGTATGTTTTCGCTCCCTGGGACCGAATCCTGGGGAGCGTTTTAGTTTGAGGAGCTAACTTATGGCAGAGAACCAGAACGCCGCAGATCAGGCATCGACGCTCAACGACGAGCGCGCCACCCGCCTGGCCAAGCGCGCCGCCCTGTTCGAGGCGGGCCAGAACCCCTATCCCGAGCACTCTGAGCTTGAGGACTACGTCGCCGATATCGAGGCTAAGTACGCCGAGCTTGCCGATGGCGAGGACACCGAGGACGTCGTGAAGATCGCCGGCCGCGTGGTCGCCAAGCGCGGTCAGGGCAAGATCATGTTCATCGTCGTGCGCGATGCGACTGCCGAGATTCAGCTGTTCTGCCGCATCAACGACATGGACGAGGCTGCCTGGAGTACGCTTAAGGCCCTCGACCTGGGCGACATCCTGGGCGTGACCGGCGTGGTCGTGCGCACCCAGCGTGGCCAGCTTTCCGTTGCCCCTAAGAGCGCGACCCTGCTTGCCAAGGCCGTTCGTCCGCTGCCCGAGAAGTTCCACGGTCTTTCCGACAAGGAGACCCGCTATCGCCAGCGCTATGTCGACCTGATCGCCAACGACGACGTTCGCGAGACCTTCCGTAAGCGTTCGCAGATTCTCTCCACCTTCCGTCGCTTTATGGAGTCCGACGGCTACATGGAGGTCGAGACCCCCATCCTGCAGACCATCCAAGGCGGCGCTACTGCCAAGCCGTTCATTACCCACTTCAACGCGCTCGATCAGGAGTGCTACCTGCGTATTGCCACCGAGCTGCACCTCAAGCGCTGCATCGTCGGTGGTTTTGAGCGCGTGTTCGAGATCGGCCGCATCTTCCGTAACGAGGGCATGGACCTTACCCACAACCCCGAGTTCACCACGATGGAGGCCTACCGTGCCTTCTCCGACCTCGAGGGCATGAAGGCACTCGCCCAAGGTGTCATCAAGGCTGCCAACAAGGCCATCGGCAACCCCGAGGTCATCGAGTACCAGGGCCAGACCATCGACCTTTCTGGTGAGTGGGCCAGCCGTCCCATGACCGACATCGTCTCCGACGTGCTCGGCAAGCAGGTCACCATCGACACGCCGGTCGAGGAGCTTGCTGCCGCCGCGCGCGAGAAGGGCCTGGAGATCAAGCCCGAGTGGACTGCTGGCAAGATCATCGCCGAGATTTACGATGAGCTGGGCGAGGACACCATCGTCAACCCGACGTTCGTGTGCGATTACCCCATCGAGGTCAGCCCGCTTGCCAAGCGTTTTGAGGACGACCCGCGCCTGACGCACCGCTTTGAGCTGGTCATCGCCGGTCACGAGTACGCCAACGCGTTCTCCGAGCTCAACGACCCGGTCGACCAGGCCGAGCGCTTTGCCGCTCAGATGGCCGAGAAGGCTGGCGGCGACGACGAGGCCATGGAGTACGACGAGGACTACGTGCGCGCCCTCGAGTACGGTATGCCTCCTGCGGGCGGCATCGGCATCGGCATTGACCGCGTGGTCATGCTGCTCACCAACCAGGCTTCCATCCGCGACGTGCTGCTGTTCCCGCACATGAAGCCCGAGAAGGGTTTCCAGTCCGGTGCCGCTGCCGCCAAGGCTGCCGAGGCCGGCAACGCCGCGAGCCCGTTCGTTAAGTCGCTTAAGCCCACGCTCGATTACTCCAAGATCGCCGTTGAGCCGCTGTTTGAGGAGTTCGTCGACTTTGATACCTTCTCCAAGAGCGATTTCCGCGCTGTGAAGGTCAAGGCATGCGAGGCCGTCAAGAAGTCCAAGAAGCTGCTGAACTTTACGCTCGACGACGGTACCGGTACCGACCGCACCATCCTCTCCGGCATTCACGGTTATTATGAGCCCGAGGACCTGGTCGGTAAGACCCTGCTCGCCATCACCAATCTGCCTCCGCGCAAGATGATGGGCATTCCCAGCTGCGGCATGCTCATCAGTGCCATCCACGAGGAGGAGGGCGAGGAGCGCCTCAATCTGATCCAGCTCGACGCTTCCATCCCCGCCGGCGCAAAGATGTACTAACTAGTTACGCGGTTCTACGAACCGCGTAACGGCCCGACGCTGCGCGGGCCGCATTTGGACAATCTGACGTTCAACTTCAAGGGCGCGACCAGAAGGTCAGCGCCCTTTCGTTTCACGTCACCTTGTCTCAAATGCGGCCCGCTCGCTGACTTATGCTCAACCTGCGGCGCCATTTTTCTTGAAGGCACCTTGCTCGCTCTGGCGGGCTTTCGCTGTCCGTCCTCTATCTGCGGTGTTGCCCTGGTTGGCACTTAGGGACGTTCCTTTTCTGCCGGCAGTTGGGGACAGTCCTTGTCAAGCTATTGGTGCAAGGGGGGCGGGTTGCTTTGGGTGGTCATTGCGCACATGGCTCGCATGACAGCCGTCTCTTTTATGTTTCCTTTAGCCGTCGCTGTCTAGGATGGGGGTTAGTCGGTAGGAAGGGAGCGTCTATATGGACGACGCGAGCGAGCGTTCAATCGAAGAGGACATGCTCGATCAGTTCAATTACTTTGATGATGAGGACGAGGAGCTGATCGACCGTCGCGAGCCAGCGCCGCTTGATTCCTTTGATCTGGTCGATGAAGAGCCCGACGAGGACGAGGGCGAATCGGCGGAGCCCTCACAGCCTTCGCGCCTTGACTCGCTGCTTTCGAGAGCCCCCATGCACCACGGTGTCCGTGCCGGCGCGCTCCATATGAAAACTGACTGGCACCAGATCGTGACGGCAGGCGATGAACTTGCCGTCGATGCGCCGCTCACCGATAAATCATCCATCATCTGCCGCACCGGTATGCTTATGCTCGCGAGCGGAACGGGTGCCTGGCGTGTTCGCGATACCATGAATCGTGTCGCCGCCGTACTCGGTGTGACCATCCACGTTGACTTAAGTCTCCTGTCGTTTGAGTGTACTTGCATCGAAGATGGTCACTGCTTTAATGAGGTCGTCAGTTTGCCCACAACGGGCGTCAATACCCATCGCATTTGGATGATGGAGAGCTTCCTAAAGGAAATCGAGACATATGGTCGCCGTTTTACGGTGCATGAGTATCACGAGATGCTCAAGACCGTTGAGAGCTCAAAGCCCGATTACGCTCCCTGGCAACAGGGCCTTGCGGCAGCCTGTGCTTGCGGCGCCTTCGTCTTTTTGCTCGGCGGCGGCCCTATCGAGATGGCCTGCGCATTCGTAGGCGCTGGTGTCGGTAACTTTGCCCGATCCCATATTCTCAAGCAGGGTCTTGGCCAGTTTAGCGCGCTGACGACTGGTGTTGCGCTCGCTTGCGTTTCGTATCTGCTGGCATTGCTCGGCCTTGGCCAGGTCGTACCGGGGGCAATGTCGCACCAAGAAGGCTATATCGGCGCCATGCTCTTTGTGATTCCCGGCTTTCCCCTCATTACGGCAGGCCTCGACATCGCTAAGCTCGATATGCGAAGTGGAATCGAGCGTCTTTCGTATGCTGTGTCGATTATTGTGATGGCGACCCTCGTAGGTTGGATGGTTGCCGAGTGCGTGGGACTGGCGCCGGATGACTTCGCCCCGCTCGGCCTCTCACCGTTGGCTCTTACGCTCTTGCGCATACTGATGAGCTTCGTTGGCGTATTCGGCTTCTCGGTGATGTTCAACAGCCCGGTAAAGATGGCCGCGGCAGCTGGGTTGATCGGCGCCGTGTCCAATACCCTGCGTCTGACCCTTGTCGATGCGCCGACGATGATTCCCTTCCTGGGCCTCAGCACGGGAATGCCTCCCGAGGCAGCAGCGTTTATCGGCGCGCTGGTATCGGGGCTGCTCGCAAGCTTGGCTGAAGTCAAGCTCACCTACCCGCGCATCGCCCTCACGGTGCCTTCGATTGTCATTATGGTGCCGGGCTTGTATCTGTATCGCTCGATGTATTACATGTGCACCTTCGACACGGTCAATATGCTCGGCTGGTTTGTGCGCGCAGTGCTCATCGTAGCGTTTCTGCCCGTTGGGCTGGGTGTGGCGCGTACGCTCACCGACCCTCGCTGGCGCCACACCAGCTAATTGGTACAAGGGGGACAGGTTACTTTGCACCAAATGAGTTGCGGTGAAATAGGGACTGAATTGCTGCTTAAAGGGTCAAAACAGTCCGTATTCCACCGCAACTTATGGGGTCGGGGGATTATCGGTGCCCTGCATCTTCATAAACTCAACGCTTACGAAGCGCATGCGTTTCGTGCTAGGCTGGTTCCACCACATAAGTAGTCGCAGACGCGCGTACCACGGGCGGGCGAGATGAAGTCCCAACAGCTCCATCTTGCCCGCCCGTTTTTGTTGCGTGGCGCCGCGGTACAACACAGAGAGGAATCTGCCCTTTATGCCTATCAACAAACGAGAGAGCCTGCTGTTCACCTTTATCATGTGCTTTTGCATGGTGCTCTGGATGAGCATCTACAACGTTGCCCTGCAGCACGGGGCCATCAACGGCGAGGTCGTTGCCACTGCGTGGCTCGGCTTCCCCGTTGCCTACATTTTTGCCATGTGCTGCGACTGGTTCGTCGCCAGCCCGCTCGCCAAGGGTTTCGCCTTTAAGTACTTGGTCACGCCGGGCAAGAGCTCGCCACTTGCCATGACGCTCGCCGTCAGCTCCTGCATGGTCGTTCCCATGGTCATCATCATGTCGCTGTACGGTGCCTGTGAGGGTCTGACGCACATGCCCGGCGGCATCCTTGCGAACCTGTATTCCGTGCCCGCGATCTGGATGATCAACATCCCGCATAATTTTGTGATGGCGCTGCCGTGGAACCTTTTGGTAGCCGGTCCGATTTCCCGCTTCGTCTTCCGTCGCGCCTTCCCTGTGGGGACGGTTTTCGAGGAGGAGCATGCCGAGCTCTTGGAGCAGGCTATGGCTCCTGAGTGCGAGTAGCTCGCTTAGGGATCTGCTGAGCGCGGGCGACTTGCTTGGTTGGAGCCCTAAGCGTGGATAGCTCTCTCGGCGACATCGCGGGCGTGAGCGGTGCGCATGACCGGAGGGCCCGTGCTGCTCCGTTGCCCGACGTGCTAGCGCGCAGAACAATCTGTTGGTGCATTCGGCGGCTGCTGAAGCGTTTCGGCAGCCGCTTTTTATACGGAGTTTAAATACAACAGTCTGTTGTATTACGTAGAGTGGTATATCTCTAGCAGGAAAAATGCGAGAGACGGAGCATTATGGCGTTGCTAGTAGGACTGGACGTAGGGTCGACGACGACCAAAGTTTACGCGATGCACGAGGATATGACCGAGGCGTGGTGGGGATATCGCCGCCACGGGGCGTGTCAGACAGCGAGCGTGCGCGCCATGCTCGGCGAGCTCGCCGAGCGCTTTCCCCATGAGTCGCTGCGCGTTGCGGTGACCGGCTCGGGTGCGCGCGATATCGCGACCGCGCTGGGCGCCTCGTACGTTCAGGAGGTGGTCGCCAACGCGCTCGCGATCAGCAGGTTCTATCCGCAGACGCGCTGCGCCATCGAGCTGGGCGGCCAAGACGCCAAGATGATCTTCTTCCGCACCAACGATAAGGGAGACATCGAGGTTGCCGACATGCGCATGAACGGCTCGTGCGCAGGCGGTACCGGTGCATTTATCGACGAGATGGCAAAGCTCATGGGGGTCGGCACCGAATCGGGCGAGTTCGAGCAGCTCGCAAGCCGGGGAACGACCGTCCACGAGGTCTCGGGCCGCTGCGGCGTGTACGCAAAGACCGATATCCAGCCGCTGCTCAACGAGGGCATTCCTACCACCGACCTGGCGCTTTCGGCGCTTCACGCGGTCGCCCGCCAAACGATCGGCGGTCTGGCCCAGGGTATCGACATCGAGCCGCCGGTAATCTTCGAGGGCGGTACGCTCGCCTACAACCCCACACTGGTCCGCGTGTTCCGGGAGCAACTGAATCTATCGGACGATCAGGTTATCGTCCCGCGCGATCCGCAGATCATGGTCGCGCGCGGTGCCGCCCTGTCGCTGACCGACATGTTCGCATCGTCCCAACCGATCGACCTTCCCGACGCTTTTGTCCGGCTGGATAAGCTCGAGACGGTCGCGCCCGCAAGCGGGGAGGGACGTCTTGCCCAGCCCTTTTTTGCCCCACCTGCCGAGCAGGCGGATTTTACGGCACGCCATGGCAAAGAGACGCCGGCAAAGGGTCCGGATGCGTATGCGCCCGGAGAGACGGTGCGTGTGGCGCTCGGTATCGATTCGGGGAGCACGACGACCAAGTTCGCCCTGGTCGATGAGGCGGGTGAGCTTGTCGATTCGTTCTACGCGTCTAATAACGGCAGACCGCTCGACGTCGCCCAACAGGGTCTTGTCAGCTTGAAGAACCGCTGGGAGACAGCGGGAGTCACGCTTGCGATCGATGCCGTGGGCACCACGGGATACGGCGAGGAGCTTTTCGCGCGCGCGTTCCACGCCGACTACCATACGGTCGAGACGGTCGCGCACGCCCGCGCCGCGTGCGCATGCGTTCCCGATGCGACCTTCGTGCTCGACATCGGCGGACAGGATATGAAGGCCATCTGGCTCAACCACGGCGTGCTGACCGATATCGTCGTCAACGAGGCGTGCTCTGCGGGCTGCGGCTCGTTCCTCGAGGGTTTTGCCAAAAACCTCGGAATAGCCGTTGAGGATATCGCGACCGAGGCATTTTCGTCCAAAGCCCCCGCCGTTCTCGGCAGCCGCTGCACGGTGTTCATGAACAGCAGCGTCGTTTCCGAGCAGCGGCGCGGTAAGGGTCCGGGCGACATCATGGCCGGTCTCTGCCGTTCGATTATCGAGAACGTGTTCACCAAGGTCATTCGCGTTTCAAATCTCAACCGTCTGGGCGACAAAGTCGTCGTCCAGGGCGGCACGTTCCGAAACGACGCGGTGCTGCGCGCATTCGAGCAGTATCTGGGCAAACCCGTCACGCGTGCGCCCCACCCGGGGCTGATGGGCGCTATCGGTATCGCCCTGCTCGCGCGCGAGGAATGCCGCAAGGGCGACGCCGGCACGTCGTTTATCGGGCTCGATGCCGTGGAGCGCTTCGAGCATCGCGAGTTCGGCGGCGTTACCTGCCGTCGGTGCAACAACCGCTGCCAGCGCGCGGTCGTGGCATTTGGCGACGGCTCGCTTTACGTCACGGGCAATCGCTGCCCGCGCGGCGGCGCCATCTCATGGGATGAGCTCGTGCGCGAGGTTCCCGCGGCGGAGGAGCTGCGTCCGCAGGGTGCTTGCGAGGCACAGGCACCCGGCACGGGGCGCGACCGGACCGCGGCTGCCCCCAATCTCTTTGTCGACCGCGAGAAGCTGCTGTTCGAGTCGTACCCCACGGTTCCCGTCTGCGGGGGGCGCGATGTCACGATCGGCATTCCCCGTGTGCTCGAGTTCTGGGACACCATGCCGTTCTGGTCGACGTTCTTCAGCACGCTCGGCTTTAAGGTGCGCGTCTCGGGACGCAGCACCAAGGCGATGTACGAGCGCGGTCTGGCGCACGTCACATCCGACACCGTGTGCTTCCCGGCCAAGCTCGTCCACGGGCACATCCGCAATCTCGTCGACGCCGGCGTCGACCGCATCTTCATGCCCATCATCACGACGGTGCCCACCGAAAACACCGCCTCTACCAGCGAGTGGATGTGCGCCGTCGTAAAGGGATACCCCTACGTGATGCGCAATTCCGATAACCCGGAGGAGCGTTTCGGCGTTCCGTTCGATACGCCGCTGTTCCACTGGTACGACGAGGGCGACCGAAACCGCCAGCTCAAGGCGTGGTGCAAGGAGACCTTCGATATCGATGCCGACCTGGTTGCCAAGGCGACCGAGCAGGCGGACCGCGCGCAGGAGACGTTTGAGAACCAGCTGCAGCTGCGCGGCAGGCAGGTGCTCGAGAACGTGCGCGAGGACGGCGGCTACGCGGTGGTGATCGCTTCGCGCCCGTACCACAACGACCCGCTGGTCAACCACGGGCTGCCCAAGCTCTTCTCTGAGCGCGGCATCCCCGTGCTGACGCCCGATGCGGTGCCGGGGGTCTGCAACGTCGATCTTTCCAACAGCCGCATCGACATCGTGAACAACTACCATGCGCGCATGCTGTCGTGCGCGGTCATCGTCGCATCGACGCCCGAGCTCGAGCTCGTGCAGATGGGCAGCTTCGGCTGCGGCCACGATGCGTATCTCACCGACGAGATCGCGCGCATGATGGGCGAGATGGGCTCCAAGGTTCCGATGATGATCAAGCTCGATGAGAGCGACGTCGCCGGTCCCATGGGCATTCGCGTGCGTTCGTTTATCGAGTCGGTCAACCGTCGTCGCGCGGAGGAGCGTGCCGAGGGCGCCCGGGTGCACGCGGTCCATCCGCTCGACGACCCGTATAAGGTCAAGTACACCAAGCGCGACCGGCACGACAAGATCGCGCTGGTCCCCAACACCTCCCATGCGTTCTGCAGGCTCATGACCGCGGCGATGCGCAATCAGGGCGTGCGCGCCGAGGCCCTTGATACCGGGCGCGAGGATGCCATCCGCCTGGGCAAACGCTATGTGCACAACGACATCTGCTTCCCCGCGCAAATCGTGATCGGCGAGGCGCTCGCGGCACTCGAGAGCGGTAAGTACGACCCGCACGACGTCGCCGTGGTGACTGGCAAGTATATCGGCGACTGCCGCCTGACGCACTACATGCCCCTGCTGCGCCGCGCGCTCGACGACGCGGGATACGACTATGTCCCGGTGCTCACCAACGACGACGTCGATGCCCACAATGCGCATCCGGGCTTCAAGCTCGGCCTTGGCCCGAGCATCCAGATCGCCTACGGTCTTCCCATGATCGATGCCCTCGAGGCCATGCTTAGGCGCATCCGTCCCTACGAGCTCGAGAAGGGCGCGGCGGACGCTGCGTTCGACCGCGCGCTCGATGAGGTTATCGAGGGCATGGAGCGCTCCGGGCTGAGAGGCCAGGCGACGGGCTTCAAACGCGCGCTTGCGATCATGGACGCCGTTCCGTACGACCGCTCGAACCCGCATCCGACCGTTCTCATCGTGGGCGAGTACCTGCTCAATTTCCATCTCGGCGCCAACCACGAGATTGAGCGCTACCTCGAGGACAACGGGCTCGAGGTCATCGAGGCGCGCATGACCGACGTGATCCGCAAGACCTATTTCTACAAGCATGCGCAGTCGCGCGAGTTCCACGTCGACCTGTCGCTGCCCGAAAAGGCCTGGTACGCCACGGCGGACAACCTGTTCGAGCTCGCGCACGACCGTTGCGACCGCCTGGGCGCGGCGAGCCCGCTCTACGAGCCGCCGACGCGCATGCCCGAGCTCGTGCGCGCGAGCGATAAGATCCTGCACCATACGTTCGATGCGGGCGAGGGCGTGCTGATTCCGGCGGAGATCCTCGAGCACGCCAAGCGCGGCTGCCGCAACTTCGTGATCCTGCAGCCGTTCGGGTGTCTGCCCAACCATGTCGTGGGGCGCGGGCTCATCCATGCGCTCAAGGAGCAGTATCCCACGGCGCAGTTCCTGCCGCTCGACTACGATCCCGACGTGAGCTTCGCCAACGTGGAGAACCGTCTTCAGATGCTCATCATGAACGCCAAGGCGCAGGGGTGCGGTGAGGCGCATGGCGAGACCGCGTAAGGACGCCGATGCGCCCGATGCACGCACCCGTATCATCGAGGCGTTTTGGGAGCTCATCGAGAACAACAGCATCTTCGAGCTATCGGTTGGCGAGGTGACCCGCGCCGCCCAGTGCAATCGTGGAACGTTTTACTACTATTTTCACGATTTCGATGAACTCGTCGCCATCGCCATAGCCCAGCTGCTGCAGGATAACGAGCTCATCACCGATGCCCTCTGGCATTTTTCGAGCGAGGGCGACCTTTCGGCGTTCGACCGGCGCGACGTCCGCTGCCTGCTGCGGCGCATCGTCATCACCATGAGGGCGGGTGCCGCCGAGCAGGTCGTGCAGGGCATCCATACGATCATCATCGACCGCGTGAGAGAGATCGTCCACCCCGACGGAGAAGAGCTCAAGGCAGATTCGAGCTTTGCGGTGGGCTTTCTGGTCTCGGGCATCATGGGCTTTGTGATGGCGGTCGGCTTTGCCCGGGAGGGCGGCGAGGAGATAGACCTCGAGCAGCCGGGGGACAGCGCGTGCGCGTACCTGAGGGCGGTCGCCATGCAGACGGTGGAAACGGTCGCGCAAGTCGAGGGCGTCGATACATCCGAGCTGCTCGAACGCGTCTCCAAGGAGGCCGATGCCTATCGCGCATCGCGTGCGACGAGTCCCGACGTGGTGAAAGACGCCTAGGGTTTCTCTTGCGGGGCGCCTGTCGCGCATCGCGCGGTGAGTCCCGCGATGCGGTCATAACCTGCATTCATGTGAGCCGGGTTTATAGATATTCCTCCAGCTGTTAACATATACTCCATATGGGTAAAGAGACCAAAGCGCTGCCGCGGGGCGGCGCTTTGCGTTTGAAAAAACTAGCTCGTCTAAGAGGAACTAGCATGTTAGACCGTTTTACCGATCGCGCGCGTAAGGTCATGTCCATGGCCAAGCAAGAGGCGCTCGATCTTCATTCAAATAAGGTGGGCACCGAGCATCTGCTGCTCGCGCTTGCCAAGGAGGACGAGGGCATTGCCGCCGAGGCGCTGCGCTCGCTCGATATCTCCTACGACGACATCATGGACACCCTCAAAGAGGTCCAGACCACGGTTCCCGAGCCCAGTGAGGAGACCGAGGCGGCCAAGCTCGCCTTTACGCCGCTCGTCATTAGCGTGATGGAGCGTTCATTCCGCGTGGCGCGTGAGAACAACCAGACCTACGTGTCGACCGAGCACCTGCTCATCGGTATCGTCGAAGAGGGCAACGGCATGGCCATGGACATCCTCATGCGCCTGGGTGTGTCGTCCGCCTCCATCAAAAAGGCTATCGAGAAACTCACCGCCAAGGACCAGGACAAGAAGCGTCCGCTCGCCGGCGCCGGTGCTGGTCGTCCCGGTGCGGGCCTGCCGTTCTTTAGCGGCTCGGATGCCTCTCAGCAAAAGGGGAGCGGCACCGACACGCTCAAGCAGTTCGCCACCAACCTCACTCAAAAGGCGCGCGACGGCGAGCTCGATCCCGTGATTGGCCGCGAAAAGGAAGTCCAGCGCATGATGGAGATCCTTTCGCGCCGCACCAAAAACAACCCGCTTATCCTGGGCGATCCCGGCGTTGGCAAAACGGCCATCGTCGAGGGCCTGGCGCAGCAGATCGCTGCCGGCAACGTGCCCGAGAACCTCATGAACCAGAACATCTGGACGCTCGACCTGCCGGGCCTCGTTGCGGGCGCCAAGTATCGCGGTGAGTTTGAGGAGCGCCTCAAGAACGTGATCCAGGAGGCCACCGAAGCCGATGACGTCATCCTGTTTATCGACGAGATGCACACCATCATCGGTGCCGGTTCTGCCGAGGGTTCCATCGACGCGAGCTCCATGCTCAAGCCCGTGCTTGCGCGCGGTGCCTTCCAGATTATCGGCGCCACCACGGCCGAGGAATTCCGCAAGTACCTCACCAAGGACCCGGCCTTCGAGCGTCGCTTCCAGACCATCGATGTCGAGGAGCCGAGCGTCGAGGACACGGTCAAGATCCTGACCGCGCTCAAGCCGCGCTACGAGGAGCACCACCATGTGCGCTATACGCAGGGTGCTATCGAGGCCGCCGCGAACCTTTCCAACCGCTACATCCAGGATCGCTTCCTGCCCGATAAGGCCATCGACCTCATCGACGAGGCCGGCGCCCGCGCTCGCATCGCCGCGAATCGCGCGCCCGAGCCGGTGCGTGAGGCCGAGCATCGCGTGGAGGAGCTTAAGGCCGCCGCGCAGGAGGCCACCGAGAGCGACGACATGAACAAGGCCGCCGAGATCACCGAGCAGCAGAAGGCCGCCGAGATTGAGCTCGCCGAGGCCAAGGCCGCCTGGACCGCCGAGCTCGACGCCAGCCCGCTCACCATCGATGTCTCCCAGATCGCCGACATCGTGTCCGTGACTTCGGGCGTGCCGGTGTCTTCGCTTACCGAGAGCGAGAGCCGTCGCCTGCTGCAGGCCGAAAGCGTGCTCAAGACGCGCATCATCGGTCAGGATGAGGCTGTCGAGGCAGTTGCCAAGGCCGTGCGCCGCAGCCGCTCGCCGCTCAAGGACCCGCGTCGCCCCGGCGGCAGCTTTATCTTCCTGGGTCCCACCGGCACAGGCAAGACCGAGCTCGCCAAGACGCTCGCCGAGTACCTCTTTGGCAGCAAGGATGCGCTCATCAGCTTCGACATGTCCGAGTTCGGTAGCGAGTTCGAGGTCTCCAAGCTCATCGGTAGCCCTCCGGGTTACGTCGGTCACGACGAGGGCGGCCAGCTCACCAAGGCCGTTCGTCGTCACCCGTACTCGGTCGTGCTGTTCGACGAGATCGAGAAGGCGCACCCCGATATCTTCAACATCTTGCTGCAGGTGCTGGAGGAGGGCCGCCTGACCGATAGCCAGGGCAAGACGGTCGACTTCCGCAACACCGTGATCATCATGACGTCCAACGTGGGCGCTCGCGAGATTGCGCAGGATGCGAGCGTGGGCTTTGGCACCACCGGCGAGCAGGGCCTCACGTCGAGTGAGATCCGCGGCCGCGCGATGGGCGAGCTCAAGCGCCTGTTCCGCCCCGAGCTGCTCAACCGTATCGACGACATTGTGGTGTTCCAGAAGCTCTCGGGTGAGAATCTCACCAAGATCGCGCACCTGCTGGTGGACGACCTGCGTCAGCGTTTGATTGCCAACTGCATGAACATCAAGCTCACCGATGCGGCCTATGACAAGATCGTGGCCGAGGGCACCGACCTCACCAACGGTGCGCGTCCGCTGCGCCGTGCTATTCAAAAGCTCATCGAGGACCCGCTGTCCGAGGAGCTTCTGGCCGGCGAGTGGGGCGAGGGCGATACCGTCCTGTGCGACGTGGCCGATGGCAAGTTTGTCTTTAGCCACGGCACGGGCGAGATCCCGGCACCGCGTCCGGCGGGCACGCTCGGTGGCGATACCGCCCCGGCGGCACCGCACACCGGCAACGCCGCGCCCGTGAGCGGCGGCGTGACCTCGGGCCCCGGCGGCATGATGCAAGCCGGTTCCGGCGCGCTGTAGGGCGTGGCGACAATTTGATCTGTGCAATCGAGGCGTTCCGGCAAGGGCGCCTCGATTTGTAGAGCTGCGGTAACTGTGACCGTTACGCTATGCGGTCCACCGTTAGCCGATGATGCGAGAGCGCTCGGCGTTTTCGACTGGTTTATGCAAACGAAGTCTGGGAATATACAAGGCACATGTCTTACTGTCTAACCAGTTGCGCCAAGGAGGCACCATGGACTACAAGATTA
>CALDBJ010000062.1 GCA_937937835.1 uncultured Collinsella sp. | reverse complement strand
GAGTTCCGCACGCAAAGAAGGCCACTTAATGTGGCCTTCGTCTTGCGCAGGACTGCCCGAGCAGGCAATCAAATATATTGCGGGCGGGCACGCGGCCCAACTTGCCTTACGACAGCGCGATACCGCCAAGCCAGCCCCAACGCACGCCAGAGCCAGTGCCATAGAAGCTAATAAACGAATCAAGCGACTTAGACGTAATGGCACCCTCGTTGCTCATAACGATACCGCCGCCAACGTAGATACCCACATGACCGTAGATGAGGCCCGGAGCACCCGTGCCGCTATGCGATGAGTCGGCCACGATCATGCCCACCTGTAGCGCCGAGCGGTCGGAGCTATAGCACCAGGCGTTGAACATGTCACACGCGTTGCCGCCAAAATAGCCCACGCCGGCGTTACGGAAGACATTGGTAACCCACGCCGCGCACCAGTTCTGACCCGGCGAAGGCGTGGAGTAGCACGCGTTGACGACGGCCTGCTGTTTGCCCGAGCCGGCATTCTGTTGCGGGGTTCCGGGCGCATACGATCCGCCACCCGAGCTTGAACCACCCGAGTAGGAATTGTTCTTGTTCGCGGCAGCCGCGGCAGCGGCAGCCTTCCTAGCGGCCTCCTCGGCCTGGGCGGCAGCGAGGATCTCGGAATCGCGCTGAGCCATGAGCTCCTTGACGTCGTCGGAAAGACCGTTCAGCACGGTCTGGACTTCTTGCTGCTTGGCCTGCATATCCTGCATCTGAGCCGTCTGCTGGTCCTTGAGTTTCTCCAGGTCGGCCTTTTGTGCTTCGAGCTCGGTCTTCTGTGCGTCGAGCTCAGACTGAATCGTCTGGATATCCTCGATGGCATCGCGGTCACTCTTGTTGATCTTCTCAACGTAATGCGCGTTGGCGACGAGTTCCTCAAACGAGCCAGAGGCCAGCAGCAAAGACAGGATGTTCGTGCCGCCGGACTTGTAGCTGGCGGCCACGCGATCGGAAAGGTCGTTGCGCTTCTTCTTGAGCTCGGCCTTCTTTTCATCGATCTGGGCCTGCGTGTCGTCAATCTTGCCCTGGACATTCTCGATGTCGTTGAGGGTCTGGGCATTCTTGTTGGCCAGCGCCGCATACTCATTTGCGATGCTGTCGAGCTGGGCCTGAACCTCGTCGAGCTGGGCCTGGGCGGCATTCAGTTTATCGGTGGTTTCTTTGGAAGCCTCCGCCGCATGGGCGCGAGCGGGCAGGCCAAAAAGAATTGCCGCAGAAGCGGCGCCGAACAGGGCCTTGAGGGCAGCGCGGCGCGAGAGCTCCTGGGAAAGGATGGAATCGCTGTTTGGTGACATATGTACTCCGTTACATGTTTATTTATATGTCGCTCAACTCATACATATTAGCGTACATATGGCGCGTCCCAACGATTTCCACGAACGGCAGGAAACTACAAGGTCAGCGGCTCGCAAGCAAATGCCAAAGATCAGGTTATGCGTACGCAAGCTCTTCTGATGAGTACGTTAGCACAATCCTCTGCTTTTCCCACAGCGCACGATTTGGGCGTCCCTGCCTGCGCTATACTCCCCTGAAGAAGTGTTCCTGATTCGATAGGAGACTACATGTCCAAAGCACTCGACCCCAAAGACACCTGCGTCCTCGTTACCGGTGGCGCCGGTTTTATCGGCTCGCACACCGTCGTTCAGCTGCTCGAGGGTGGCTACCAGGTCGTCATCGTCGATGATCTCTCCAACTCCAGCGCCGTCGCCGTCGACCGCGTCAAGACCATCGTGGGCGACGAGGCCGCCAAGAACCTCACCTTCTACGAGGCCAACGTGCTCGACCGCGATGCGATGAACAAGATCTTCGATACCCATCAGATCGACCGCGTCATCCACTTTGCCGGCTTTAAGGCCGTCGGCGAGTCGGTGAGCAAGCCCGTCGAGTACTACCACAACAACATCGAGAACACCCTGGTGCTCATCGACGTCATGCGCGACCATGGCTGCAAGTCCATCATCTTCTCGAGCTCCTCGACCGTCTACGGCGACCCGGACAACCCGCCCGTCACCGAGGAGGATCCTAAGAAGCCCGCGACCAACCCCTATGGTTGGACCAAGTGGATGATCGAGCAGATCCTTATGGACGTCCACACCGCCGACCCCGAGTGGGACGTCGTGCTGCTCCGTTACTTCAACCCCATCGGCGCTCATCCGTCGGGCCTGATCGGCGAGGACCCCAAGGGCATCCCCAACAACCTGGTGCCCTATGTCGCCCAGGTC